>NZ_CAMFHL010000089.1 GCF_945952095.1 uncultured Arsenicibacter sp.
GGGTCGTGGATGATAATGACCAGAGCTTTATCGGTCATACGACACCACGGTTGTTTTATGCCCTGAATCTCCGGTTATCATACCGCAATTTCGAACTGACTGCGGTTGGTAACGGCCGTGCGTTGTATGATATTCCAATGACGAACAAGTACTTCTGGAGTGGCTGGGGCGATAACAACTTCTCTGATTTTGTGAAGAACAACGTTGACGGCGCTTATCCGCGGCTGACATACTACAAGGTTAACAACAACTTTGTTGCTTCGGATTTCTGGCTGCGCAACGGCGGTTTCTTCAAAGTACAGAATATCGAAATTGCCTGGAACGTACCGGTGTCACCGGGTAAGGTAATAGGTGCCCGTGGCCTGCGGGTGTATGTTCGCGGCGCCAACCTGCTGACCGTGTCGAAAATAAAAGATGTTGATCCGGAATCGATCAACTCCGGTGTGACGACATACCCGCTCTTCAAAACCTTCTCCGGTGGTGTTAAACTGACCTTCTAGTTTTCAGGAAAATGAACATTAAAGTATTGAATATGAAAAGTTTATTGGCGCTGGCCGTTACAGGGGTAACTCTGGCATCCTGCGTTAATTATCTGGAGCCGTATCCGAACGGAAACCGGACGACGGAAGACATCTGGAAGTATCAGGACATGGTGCAGGGGTTGGTTGGTCAGTGTTACGACAACATGCCCCGGAACTATAATGATAACGAAGGCGTCTACCTCGACGGAACCACGGACGATGTGGTTATTACCAGCACAACCAATAACATGACCCGTCTGGCAGTAGGTGCCCTGCCTACCAGCCAGGACCCGTTCCGGACGTATTGGGATCGTGATTACCGGTCAATTTATCTGGTGAATCTGTTTCTGAAAGACCGTCGTGGCTACAACACCCGGTTTCTGGTAAACAGCCACCTGGACAGTCTGGTGAAAAACCGGCTTCAGGGCGAAGCGTTTGCGCTGCGCGCGTGGTTTCAGTGGGATTTGCTCCAGAAATTCGGCGGTAAGGGGACGAACGGCCAGATGCTGGGTTATCCGATTGTGCTTGATCCGATTGATGTAAAAGGTGATATAAACCTGGCACGTAATACGTATGACGAGTGCATAAAGCAAATCCTGGCGGATTGTGACTCAGCTTACAAATACCTGCCGATTGCGCACCGCGATTTTCTGGTGCCAAACGTAAACGACCGCGTATATGCCGGTTCGCGTTTCTGGGGCCGCTTCGACGGGATCACCACACGGGCGATCAAAGCCATGGTGTACCTGACCTGGGCTAGTCCGCGGTTTAACCCGACGGGTGATGTGACGCGCTGGGAGCAGGCGGCTAAAAATGCGAAAGAGGTGATGGACTTCAAGCTGAAGACCGATGCCGTCACGAACGGATTTGCTGCCGCCAAAGCAATTAACTGGTTCGATCCGAACTTCCCGGGGATTGTTTTCTCTGCCCGTTACAACAATGCGAACGATGCCATGGAGCGGATGTTCTATCCCGGTGGTTTTCAGGGAACCGGCTCGGTGGGCGCTACTCAGGACCTCGTAGATGCGTTCCCGATGAGCAATGGCTACCCGATCACGGACGCCCGCAGCAAATATGATCCGGCAAACCCGTATGCCAACCGTGACCCGCGTTTCTATGCCGCGATCTTCCATAATACGGCAAAGGCGGTTAAGCTGAACACCACCACAACCATGTATACGTTCGAAAACTGGACGGGTGCAAAGGATGCGGCAGGACCTGCGGTAAATAGCCGGACGAACTACCACATCAAGAAAATGGTGTTTATGGGACTGAACTGGTCGGATAACTCAATCAACCGGCAACCACACGCCAAGTTCTTTATCCGCTGGGATCACATGGTACTGGCATTTGCGGAAGCCGCCAACCAGTTTGAAGGACCGCTGGGCACACGGTTTGGCTTATCGGCCAAAGATGCCATGGCTTATCTGCGTACCCGCAACAACACGGATGGTGGTAAAGGCTTTACGACCGATCCGTATCTGACCGAAGTCGCGGCATTGGGTAAGTCAGCGTTCAACGAGTTTGTGAAAAACGAGCGCCGGCTGGAACTGTGCTTTGAGGGTACACGCTTCTTTGACATCCGCCGCTGGTCAACCGACCTGAAAGAGCTGAACAAGCCGGTGCACATGGCCAGAATAACACGCAATGCCGACGGGTCATTTGCCTACAAACTGGACGAAGTGGTTGAAACACGGGCGTATACATCGGCCTATCTGCCAATTCCGTACGACGAAATGCTGCGTATGAGCAAGCTGGTGCAGAATGAAGGCTGGGATTTGTGGAAATAATGACTAATCAGGATCATGAAAAAGTTAACCATCGTTTGCTTACTCTTAACTGCCCTGATGACCTCTTGTTATGAGGATTACATCAAGGATTTTGACCATACCTCGATCTATTTCATGTACCAGACCAACGTCCGTACGTTTGTCGTTGGCGAAGGTATGAAGATTGAGGTGGGTGCTGCCCTCGGCGGAACACGCGCCAATACCCGTGACCGGATTGTTAATTATACCTTTGATGAAACCCTGCTCAATGCCAGCACACTGGCAGCAATGAAAACCGGTGCAGGGTATATCAAGGATGCGATTGCACCGGTGACGCAGCTGAAAATGCTGCCGGCTTCTTATTTTACCATTTCTGACAACGCTAAAATGGTGATTAAGTCAGGAGAGCACTCGGGTTCGGTTGTGATTAAAGCCGATTCGGCTAAGTTTCTCGCCGACGCAGCTACGATTAGTCCGGTGTATGCGCTGCCGTTTTACATTAAAACAGCAGATGCCGACTCTCTGTTGCCTGACAAACGGTATGCGGTCGTTGCCCTGAAGTATGAGGCTATGCTGTATGGTAATTACTGGCATGGCGGTGTAACAACCGTAAAGGATGCGACCGGCAAGGTCGTGAAAACAACAAACTACTTTACGACGATTCCGTCGCCGGAAAGCAAGGTGATGGTCCTGAAAACGGTGGGCACTCACTCGCTCACAACCAGCAAAATCAGCGATCAGTCGGGCTCGATGATCATTACGCTGCAGGGTGGCAAAGTTGTGGTCAGTTCGGCACCGGGTTCTAAAGTGATCGTGGAAAACGACGGCGAAAGCACGTACAATCAGGCAAAGCTATTGCAGGACCGTAAGATTTTCCTGAAGTATAAATTTGCCAATGCCGACGGGACAACGTCGTACGCTCAGGATACCCTGACGTTCCGGAACAGGATACGCGACGGGGTTAACGAGTGGATGGATTCCGATCCGGCCAAGTATAAATAAGCAAGGTGAGCGGGGGGCCGGAAGGTACCCCGCTTTTGTTTTCCCTCGTTTCCCTCGGTTTAGAAAACAAAAAGCTGGAAATCCGTTTCTACAGGTCAGAACCAATGAACAGATACATCCATGCAACAGACAACCGCTCCCGACGAACCGGTCATTGAAGCTACGCCCGACCTGGAAGATGATCCGCTGCTGGATCAGGAGGTAACACATCCGGAAAAGGATACCGGCCTGACCCAAAACGAGGACCTGACCGGAACCGATATTGATGAAACCGGACCCGACGAAACCATGGCGACCGAATCATAACGTAACTATGGGAATTCTCTGACCCCAAAACGATTTGCGCTGAATGAACCGGATTTTAGCCCATTAATGCGTTACTTTTCCTTTTAATGCGTTAATATGCGGTGTAGATTCGGTTTATTCAGCGTTTACATGATACAAAAAGAAAACCTCCTGCTCCGGACGGGAATTCTGGGATGCGGCCCCATTGCTCAGTTCGCCCATTTTGAGTCGTGTCAGAAAGCACGGAATGCCTCCCTGTTTGCGATCTGCGATGCAGCTCCGGATCTGCTTGCACACATGAATACCCGCTGGCAACCGGAAAAGGCATATAATGATTATGACCGGATGCTTGCTGATCCGGAGCTGGAATGTGTGATCATTGCTACGTCCGATGCCTTTCATCTGACCGCTGCCCGCAAGGCCGTTGAGGCCGGCAAACATGTGCTGGTCGAAAAACCGGCGGGCACGTCGTTATCAGACTGTTATGCCTTGCAGGAGCTTGCCACCCGTAAAGGTGTCGTTGTGCAGGTGGGTCACATGAAACGCTTCGATCCCGGTATCCGGCATGCTCATCGGTTTCTAAGGGAAAAGGGCGGACAATTGCTTTCCTACAGCGGCTGGTATATGGACAGTACTCACCGCTACACTGTAACGGATAACGTGCAGCCCCTGCCCGTGCTATCCTCCCGCGCCCTGAAACCCGGCTTCGACGAAAAAGCGGACAAAACCCGCTATTATCTGCTGGCACACGGCAGCCATTTGCTGGATACCGCCTGCTTCCTCGCCGGTGAAATCGGATCGCTTGACACACGGCTTGTGCATCGGTTCGGGGCGTTGTGCTGGTCAATACATGTCGATTTCAAAAACGGAGCTGTGGGGCACCTCAACCTGACCGTTCCTTACCGGGGCGACTGGAATGAAGGCTTTATGGTTTCCGCCCAGCACGGCAGCGTGCAGGGCAAAACCTACAATCCATGGTATTACCGGGGCAGTGATGTCTCCTGTTTTCTGGACAGGACGGCGACCTACGAGCAGGTACTGGGCGCTGATGCTCATTTTTACCGGTTGCAGCTCGAAGGGCTGGCAGACACCATCCTGTATGGGGTGCCGCAGACCGGAACTGACTTGGCCGGGGGAATTCTGAATATCAAGGCAATGCTGGCAGTGCAGCAGTCCATCCGGGAAAATAAGCGGGTATATCTGGATACGATTCAGCAAGGAGAACTCTGATGGAAATCGGCATATTTGCAAAAACCTATACCGGGAGCTTTGATGCAATTTGCCGGCAGATACAGGCCGCCGGTATCCACCGGATACAGTTTAATTACGCCTGTGCCGGACTGTCGTCGTTACCACACTCAGTAGACGCCTCAACCCTGGCAGACGTGCAGCAATGCCTGACGAACCATTCGCTGACGGTTGACGCCGTGTCGGGTACCTTCAATATGATTCACCCGGATCCGGCGCAACGGGAACACGGATTGACGGCGCTGACAGAAATTGCGCGTACCTGCCATGCCTTACAAACCAGACTGATCACCCTCTGCACCGGCTCCCGTGACCCGAATGACATGTGGAAAGCCCATCCGGCAAATAATGAGGCCGGGGCGTGGTATGATCTTCGGGCGACGCTCGACAGGGCACTTGTTATTGCCGGCGAGCATGGCCTTTGCCTGGGTGTTGAGCCAGAAACGGCTAACGTCATTAATACGGTGGAAAAAGCAGCCCGGCTTCTTAAAGAAGTACATTCACCGTATCTGAAAATTGTCTTTGATCCGGCTAATCTTTTTGAGCAGGAACCGGGCCACATCATTCTCGACCGGATTCAGAAAGGCCTCGACCTGCTGGGCGATGCGGTCATCTCGGCACATGCCAAAGACCGTGCTGCCGATGGGCGTGTGGCCGCTGCCGGCCACGGTAAAGTACCTTTTCCGGCCTATCTGGAACGCCTGTCCAGGACCGGATATACAGGATCACTGATTATTCACGGGCTTCAGCCTGCCGAAGTGCCGGACACAAAGCATTATCTCCAGTCTGTGTTAAACCGGATAACGAACAGGGAATGAACCATCAGATTCAGTTTTCAGAGCGGGGGACAGGGCCGGTGCTGGTGGCAATGCATGGATTAGGCGGCGACCGTACACAATGGATGAACATGCTGCCCGACGATTTTCCGTTCCGGGCCTTGTTTCCGGACTTGCCGGGTCATGGTCAGACGGCGTGGTTGGCACCGGAATTGTGTACGTTTGACTGGTATGCCGGTGAAGTCTGGCGGTGGCTGCAATCGCTGGAGATCACCGGACCGGTACATCTTGCGGGTATTTCTATGGGGGCCGGTATTGCCTTAAAAATGGCCTGCCAGCAACCGGACCGCATCCAAAAGCTGGTACTGGTACGGCCCGCCTGGCTAAACGAACCCTATCCCGAAAATCTGGCTATTTTTGTCCGGACAGGAAAAAAATGGGCTGAATCCGGTGTTGCAGACACGCTGGCCTGGCTACAGACCGATGAGGTATTTATGCGGATTAAAGCAGAAAACCCCGCCTGCCTGTCATCAATTTATGGCCAGCTGGAACGCCCCATTCCGAAACTGGCCATCCGGACAATGGTTGAAATGCCGGGCAGCACACCCTACGATTCCCCATCCGACATCGGGGAGCTTCCCTGCAAAGCGCTCGTACTTGGTAACCGGGAGGACATACTGCATCCGCTCCGGATGGCGGAGGTCACCGCCCGCTACCTGCCAGCTGCGCAGTTCGTGGAGGTGTTCCCCAGATATATTTCACCTGAGAAACACACCCGCGACGTTGTGACGCAACTGCTTTCTTTTTTGTAATTGACCGGATGGATGAACCTGCTTAGTTTGGCCGCAGGCATCCCTGCTGTGCCAGCAACCGTCCGTTATGTTTCATAAGCAGATTCATCCGGAGTTCAATAGATGCTTTCTTTTGTTGAAAGGCCACAACATCAGGAGGCGTTGGTGGCGTCAGGAGAGCTAACTTGTTCAGCAGCGAAGTAATCCGGTTACGTCGGCTTTCGTTATCCGGCACCCCAATCGCAATGTGCTGTTTCTCTTGGGATAACTTACTTTGTAAGTGGTTAATCTTAGCCATCTGTCTGTGAAATGTTTCCAGGTCTTCTTCAAAATCAAGCGTAATGCTTCTAAGCTCAACCTCGAGTTCACTAAAACGAAGGCCTAACGTTTCATAAATCGTACGTTCTGAATAATGAGACATGAGAGAATAATTTAGAGCAATCAAAAAAACTGTAGTATATAGTAACAAGGTTTATTTACTACATTGGAGTTGCCCATTAATGAAAGCTGAATGTTTGTTGTAAGTGTAATTTGACCCAATTTAGGCATTCTTAGCCTATTCAAACAAGCAGCTGTTTGAAATTTTATCGAATTTGCCTAAAAAAAGTTTGTATTTAATTGTAGTAATGTTAAGTGAGGTTACTTAATGAATGTTATTTTAAACATATTAATTTTTTCTATATTTACTTCATTACATTGTATGTGAATCACCATTAATTCTTCTTAAAATATTATCGGTACATGAAAATGTGTTAAACTATATTAATGAATTGACAACAAGATTTTTTCCGGGTAAGTAATCAGTGTGTCTACTTTTGTGCCGGCAAATAAACGTACCCTGCCAGACTAGCCGGCCCCACACGTGGCGTGAAGACAACTGGCAGGGTCTTGCTCTCATAGGTTCGGAAAGACACCAATTTGAATGGAAAAGGACATTAGCTTGTCCTTTTTTTATAGCTGACAGTAATTGCCATTCTTTTGTTAAGCTATTGTTAATCTGCGTGATAGAAATATAAAATACCGGCAATTTCGGATTCCGGAACTTTGCGGGGTTAATACTTACCATTCTATCCCGGTTTCATGAGAAAACTTTTCCTTATTCTGTCATTCTTCATTTCGTCCTGGTGTGCCTACGGGCAAACGCCGGCGATTACGTTTAGCGGAACCAGCCGCTCCGTTTCGGAGGGTGCCGGTCAGGTGGCCATTACGCTTAACCTGACGAACCCGAATACCTCGGCCGCTTCTGTACAGGTATATGTCTCCTCTGCTTCGGCCGGCAGCGGTACTGATTTTCAGTTTGCCAATCCGGCCACGGTCACGTTTCCGGCAGCCTCTACCGCAGCCCAGACCGTAACGCTGACATTTACGGATGATAATTTGCCCGAAGCAGATGAGTACATCATGCTGCGGTTACAGAATCCGGTCAATGCGCAGATTGGTTCGGCGAACTCGTACCTGATACTGGTGCAGGACAACGACCGGGTTGTGCCGGAACTGAACAGCTGCCTGAGCCTGTCACTGCTGACAAGCTATAAAAATCCGAACGGTGGTTCTTCCGAGATTGTCGCGTACGAAAAAACGTCGAAGCGGCTGTTCATTGCCAACTCAGTGGCCAACAAAATTGACATCGTCAATTTTGCAAACCCTGCCGCACCGGTGTCGTACTCGTCAATTAGCGTGTCGGCACTGGGGGGCAGCATCAATAGTGTTGCCGTAAAGAATGGTGTTATCGTGGCGGCTATCGAAAATACCAATAAGGTACTGCCTGGCAAGGTCGTATTTTTTACTGCCGACGGCGTTGTGCTGAAAGAAGTTACGGCCGGTGTGCTGCCGGACATGGTCGCTATTTCGCCCGATGGTAAATACGTGGTGACGGCCAACGAAGGCGAACCTGACTCGTATCTGGCCACCGGTACTGACCCTGAAGGCTCGGTGACAGTTATTGACATCAGCGGCGGTATCAGCAACCTGACGCAAGCCAATGTGACTACCGTAAGTTTTGCCTCCCTTAACAGTTTCAAAGAAGCATTCAGGGCACAGGGCATCCGGATTTTCGGCCGCAAAGGTAATGTGCCTAACGGTAGTTCAGTGGCAGAAGATTTTGAGCCTGAGTACGTTGCCTTCACTGCCGATTCAAAGAAAGCATACGTTACCCTTCAGGAAAATAATGCCATTATTGTCATTGATCTGGATACCAAATCCATAGCAATGAAAGATGGTCAGCCGTTTGTAAAGAGTCTGGGCTACAAAAATCACGCCCTTGATCAGAATAGTTTCGATCCGTCAGATCAGGGCGGGATCATCAGTTTTCAGAAACTGCCGGTATTCGGCGTCTACATGCCGGATGCCATCGCTTCCTATGAAGTGAACGGGCAAACGTTTTTCGTTACGGCCAACGAAGGTGATGCCCGGGAATATGACGGCCTGACCGAGGTGGTGCGCGCGGGTAGCAGCGGATATGTACTGGATCCGACGGTGTTCCCGAATGCCGCCGACCTCAAAAACAACCAGTTACTGGGGCGCCTGAATGTAACAAACCAAACCGGTGACCTGGACGGAGACGGTGATTTTGATCAGATTCATGTGTTTGGCGGCCGGTCAATCAGTATCTGGGATGCAAACGGCAATCAGGTTTGGGATAGCGGTGACCAGCTGGAGCGTATTACGCGGGCCCTGGTTCCGGGTATTTTCAATGCCAGCAATACAACCGGAGCACCGGCAACAAAAAACCGGAGCGATGATAAAGGTCCTGAGCCGGAAGGCGTAACGGTTGCAAAGGTCGGTGACCGGTTCTTGGCGTTCGTCGCCCTGGAGCGCGTTGGCGGTGTTATGGTCTATGACGTGACCAATCCTGCCAATCCTCAGTTTGTTACGTATACAAACAACCGTTCTATTGCCGGTAATGCGAATGATGATCTGGGCCCGGAGGGTATCATCTACATTGCACCGGAAGACAGTCCGAATGGTCAGCCGCTGGTATTAATTGCGAATGAGATCAGCAGTTCAGTATCGGTATTCCAGCTGAATACTACGGGTACGGGTTGCAATCCGCCATCCGGTACGCTGGCACTTGACGAACCGCTTTATAACTGTGAAACCCGTCAGATTACCTTCCGGACGTCCGGAGGAAACGGGACCGCTATTGAGTTCCGTGCCATTGGCGTACGGGATTGGGGTACCAGTCCGGTGGCTACGATTGAAGCGCCGGTTGTAGCTGATCCGAACAACGCGACTATTCTGCTCGAAGCCCGCCAGAACGGACAGGTCGTTACCCGCGTGTTTAACTTCCGGACCTATACTTGTAACGGAACAACCCCGCCACCGGTACAGCCCGGCTCTCTGTCATTGTTGGCACCGGCCTATAATTGTTCAACCCGTCAGATCACCTTCCTGACGGCCGGTGGAAATGGCACCGCTATCGAATTCCGCGCCGTAGGGGTACGCGACTGGGGAACAAATCCGGTCGCAACCATCGAAGCACCGGTCGTGGCTGATCCGAACAACTCGGTTATTCTGCTCGAAGCCCGCCAGAACGGACAGGTGGTGACGCGGTCGTTTAATTTCCGGACAGCGTGTGCCGCTGCCCGTGAGGCAAGTGCCTCTGTGGGTGAGCTTTCCGTGAAGGTCTTCGGGAATCCAACCCAGCTCGAATCTCTTCAGGTTGAGGTTTCCGGTCTCGACGGGCAAGCCTTTACCGCCAGAATGCTGACCATGAACGGTGTGCTGACGGATGAGCACGCAGGGCCTGCCGCCGGTGAAAAGCAAGTGTTTACAATCCGGCCGGGTAAACAGGCAGGACTGTATCTGTTGACGATTCAGACGGCTGATAAACTGAAAACGGTAAAAATTATCCGGCAATAACCAGTCCCGCTATTCACTAGCTGACTAACATAAAGACGCAGGTCTGACGGCCCTGTCTTGTAACGCTAAAGGCGGTGTCCGATCGGGCGCCGCCTTTTTTATGCTGAAAAGGTTAAAAACAATGCATCACGGACTTTTACGTATACGAAACACTTAATCTGGCTAACAAAGATGCAGGAAGAACAGTCTATAAAACGTCGTGAGTTTCTGGGTAAGGCCTCTGCTGCGGTGGCCGGCTTTATGATTGTCCCACGGTTTGTCCTCGGCGGTAAACGTCCTGACGGTACAAAGTACCTTGCTCCGAGTGATATTATTTCTCTTGGGTTCATTGGAACCGGTAAGCAAGGCCGTGGTCTGACAAACTCGTTTCTGACGACCAACGAAGCCCGTATTGTGGCCATTAGCGAGGTCTATAAAGCCAAAGCTCAGCTGACCCTGGACCGGATCAAGGATATTTACGCCAAAAATTCGCAGCTCGGCGCCTATTCCGATATTCCGGTATACAACGATTTCAGGGAGTTACTGGCCCGGAAAGATGTTGATGCCGTCGTGATTGCTACGCCGGATCACTGGCATGCGGCTATGGCGGTTCGGGCTGCCGAGGCCGGTAAGGATATTTACTGCGAGAAGCCTTTATCGCTGACGGTGAAGGAAGGGCGGGCGATGGTGAATGCCGCCCGTAAGTATAACCGCGTATTTCAGACCGGCAGCATGCAGCGCTCATGGCCTGAATTCCGCCAAGCTGCCGAGCTGATCCGCAACGGCTATATCGGTGAGGTGAAAAGTATAAAGGTAAATGTCGGCCCCCCGCCGAAGCCCTACGATTTACCGGCTGAACCGATCCCCGAGGGACTGGACTGGTCAGTGTGGCTGGGTCCGAATCAGCCTGTCGCCTTCAATTCAGAATTGGCGCCGCCGCTGTCGAAAGATGTGTTCCCGAACTGGCGTAACTACAAAGAGTTCGGTGGTGGAATGGTGACCGACTGGGGCGCGCACATGTTCGATATTGTGCAGTGGGCACTGAATAAAGACGATAGCGGGCCGGTTGAGGTGATTGCGCCGGATGGGAAAGACCACCCGTTCCTGACCTATAAATATGATAATGGCATAACCATGACACACGAAAAGTGGGATTGGAGCAATGCGATTCTGTTTACGGGTACGGAAGGTGAAATCCGTGTACAGCGTAAGAAGCTGGAAACGACACCGGCCTCCTTGCAGACGAAGGTCATCGGCGAGTCGGAAAAGCACGTGTACAAGAGTGAAAATCACTACAAGGATTTTCTGAATGCCATGCGTAACCGCACGAAGCCGGTGTGTGACGTCGAAATCGGCCACCGGACGGCCTCTGTCTGCAATATCGGCAATATCGCCTATCAGCTGAAACGGCCTCTGCAGTGGAATCCGAAAAAGGAAATGTTCAAAAACGATAAGGAAGCCAATGAACTCCTCGGCCGGTCGATGAACGATACATGGGGCATAAAATTACTATGATTCTAATGATTGAATGACGGACTATGATTCGGGTGATTTAGTGATGGACTATGATTTTCTGGAAAGTTTAATCATAGTCCATCATTCAATCATAAAAATCATAGTTTAACCTTCACTATTTCCCCGAAGTAATTCATGTACACGGCATAGTCCAGTGTTTTGTCGGTTTTAGGATCGACAAGATGCATGGCCAGGACAATGTATTTCTGGCCGTTGAAGGTTGGCTTGTAGATTACCTGCTGCAAAATACTGGCCTGAATTTCGTCATCGTTTTTCAGAAAATACGTCAGGTCGTCTTTGGTCAGCGTCCGCTTAAACGCCTGTTGCCCGGACTTTTTTGTCGCCAGTACGGTGATCGTGTTGTTGGCAAAACACCCGGACGGCGTTTCAACCCAGGTTGAGTCCTGATCGAGGGTCAGTGCAAATTGCAGTGGTTTCGAGGATTCTTTATAAATATCCGCCTTGCCCAGTTTTGCCGCATCGGCCAGTGATTTACAGTCCTTCCGTTTTTCTACCGCCGCCGTGGTGTCGGCGACCGTATTGGTATCGTTTTTAGCCGATTGCTGGTTACAGGCACTCCCTGACAGCACCAGTAAACCCAAAAGCCAGATGTTTTTCATGTAACAAAGATCGGATTTGTTCGCAGAGGCCCCTAATAAAACGGTAAACCTTATTTTGTGTAACCTTTAATGGTTGTACTTTCCTGCACCTAAGTCAGGAGATTTTATTTAGATTTACCGGTCTCAAAACCACCTCACTATGTTTAAATATATCGGGTTACCGTTTGTTTGTATCGTCTTGCTTACCGCCTGTGGCAATTCAGAAGAAACGGAACGGCTGCGTAAGGAAAATGCAGATTTAAAAACACAGCTTGCGCTGCTCAACGAAGCTAAAAAACCGAAATACATTCTGAAGCTCCGGCTGAAGCAATCCAGTTTTTCACTGAGCATTAAAAAGCACATCCGGAACGCGGTCAATGCCGTTGAGTTTGAACTACCTGTTGATAAGGACTTTTACGACAGCGTTTCCGAAGGAACCGAGATCGTCGATAAGTTCCGGTTTGGCTCTCTGGTATTATACGGCAGCCTGGGCGACTGGGAAATGACCGTCAAGGGCAAGGAAATCAGGCAATAATTCTTACTTCGGAGCAACAAAGCCGGCCGAGGCATCGTCCAGAATCAGTACCCAGTCGTGGCCATAGCCCTGCGACGGAGGTGAAAACTGTTTCGCACCCTCATTAGCGAATGTGCCGGCCGGCTTTGTCTCGCCCTTTCGCGGATCAAACCACATTGCGGTCAGTGACTTACCGCTGATTTTACCGCAATTGACCGTGAATTGACGGCCGGCTGCGGAATAAATAAACGCGTAATTGGTACCGCGTGTTGCCTGAATGCGGTCAGCCGGTCCGTAGCTGGCTTCCTGAATAAGGGACTGATCCGGCACACGGTCGAGCTGCGGACGCGAGGTCATCAATCGCCGTACATGTTTCATCTGATTAGCCGCAGGCAGTTCCAGTGCCTCATACCATGGGATTTTAGCGCCATTGACCGGCTTCCGGCCGGGAGCATACATCTGCCAGATGTCATGACACCCATAGGTATGGCCGAACGCTCCGGCAAACAGGTCCAGATACGCGTATTTCCGGACATCATACGCATTGGACAGGCCGAGGTCGGTCATGTTGAAACAGACCGGATGATCTTCGTAGATCGGCTCTGCGTCGATGACGGGCTTGGCAGGCGTCCGGTTATAGACAAAGCTGATTTTGTCGTAGGTAGGCGTGTCGCGGCAATGGCCGTTTTGAAGCATATTAAAATCCAGCCAGTTATCGGTATGAAACCAGTGCGACGAACCGCCCATGTTGGTAGCGTTCGGTTGCGGATGGAAGGAAAGTAACGCTTTTGCGGGGCCGCCCGTACCTTCCTGAACCCCCTCGGCCATAGCCCGCCAGACGGCCAGATCATCAGAGCCATCGCGGGGAGTCCGGTCGCCGCCGAGTACCCAGACCAGGTTTTGTTTGGTTTTAAAGCGGTTGCCAATCCATTTCCCGTATGTCCGGGCGTTCTGTACCGTAAAAATCTCGGGCCCGTCGCCCCACGTCGATTTGTTCAGCTTATCACCCCAGGTTGGCAGCAGCGCAATCACCAGACCATGCTTCGCGGCAAGGTCAATGATATAGTCGACATGGGCGAAATAGGCTTCATTCGGCTGATCCGCGTTATTATTCAGCAGCGGTTTTTCACCAAGGGCATTGGGCGTATTCAATCCGTCGAGTTCGGCAAGCGCCACCGCCTGAATGACGGTAAATCCCTGCTCTGCACGTCGCTTCAGGTATTTGTCAGCCTCATCGCGGTTCAACCGGTGAAATAACTGCCACGCCGTATCACCCATCCAGAAAAACGGAGTACCGTCCTGATGAATAAGATGCCGTTGATTAGCTGCAACGGTCAACGGACCATGGGAGACGGGTGTCTGTGCTAAAAGAAGATAAGTCTGAAGTAGTAAACCTGCCGTAACGAGCCAACGTTTCATCGTGCGATTCTATAGAGGATGACTGATGCACGGTAAATGGCCGGTATTGCCATTTCTACTGTACCGGCTATAATAACATTCTTTTCTGACATGAGTATTCTGCTATTTTATGGTACTTTATTAGACCTTACCCTTCCTCAATACGACAACATGCAATTTTTGAAACAATTTCAATATTTTGGCAGTCAGGACCTTCCCAAACGACGTCTCCCGCTATTGCTGCTCTTTTTACTGGGGAGTAACCTGGTAGTCGCTCAGTCTGTGCCGAAAACGGTTTCGCTGTTCGACGGTAAAACCCTGACCGGCTGGAAAACGGTTGACCCCGCCCAGCAAAAACTATGGTATGTGGCCGACAGCATGATTATCAGCGGTGACCGGCAGCACAAGATTCCGGAAAATACCTACCTGCAAACGGCAAAAGCGTATGAAAATTTCGAGTTCCGCTGCCTCTTCCGGCTGACCGGCGATCCGAAAACAGGCATGATCAACAGCGGGATTCAGTACCGGTCCGTGATTGACGGTACGAAAATCATTGGTTATCAGGCCGATATCGGTGATGGCTACTGGGGTGATATTTACGACGAGCACCGGCGCGGTAAACTGGTTGGCGGCGATCTCAGTGTGCTGAAACGCTTGCTGAAGCCCGACGGCTGGAACAGCTACATTATCCGCTGTACCGGCAAACGGCACGAGCTTTATATCAACGGTGTAAAAACCTGCGATTATATAGAACAGGATAACACGATTCCGCAAAAAGGCGTCATTGCCGTTCAGATTCACAGCGGCGGGGCGGCACAGGTCGAATTCCGCGACCTGACCATTACCGAACTATAGTACAAACCACGACACCCGTCGTATCTATTAACTAACTGCCTTTACTCCTTAATCAACATGAAACTAATTCTTCACATGAAACCTGCTATGATCTGTCTGCTGGTCTTTTTGACCGGCAGTATAGTCAGGGGGCAAAACCCGAAAGAGCAAGCCGCCGGAGAGATTTCGAAGATCGACCGTGAGTTTGTGCTGGAAACCACCATGCTGGGCTATTTTGCCAAAGATGGTGCCCGCAATCCGACCCTGAAAGCCAGCAAAGGCGAGTGGGTGCGGATTACGATCAAAAACGGGGAGCTGATGACCCACGACATCGCCTTCGAGAAAATGGGCATCAAGAGTAAATCCATTCAGGAGAAGGGGGCAATGGCTTCTATTACCTTCAAAGCCGACAAAAGTGATACGTACTATTGTTCAGTGCCAGGCCACCGGCAGGCAGGTATGGTCGGGGCGCTGGAGGTTGTTGACGGACCGATCACCGAAGCAAAAGTAGCGGGCAGTTTGCCGGTCAAAAACGGTCAGCCGCTGAACCTGAATTTTGAAACCGGCACCCTGAAAGACTGGACAGCTACCGGCGATGCCTTTACAAATCCGTTAATTTCGCAGGAGCCGTCGCCGGTGCACGAAAAGGACATGACCATCGGCTTTGAAGGTAAGTATTTTCTGACGAGCGGCGGAACGGTAAACTTTAAGCAAACCGGTACCCTGACGTCGGTGCCGTTTACGGTAACACATCCCTTTGCGTCGTTCCGGGTGTCGGGTGGCGCGTTGGCAGATACGCGCGTTGAACTCGTACAGGCGGTTACGAACAAAGTAATTTTCCAGAGTACCGGCCAGGGCCGTGCTACGCTGCAGCCGGTCGTTGTCGATTTACAACCGTATTTGAATCAGGAAATTTTTATCCGGATTGTGGATAACGAAACCGGTATTTCCCAGATTCCCTATATCCCGAATGATAAGCTGGCCCACATCAATTTTGATGATTTTGCCTTTTATGCTACCCGTCCGGTGTTTCCGAACGAGCTGAAACAGAAAGATATAATCATTTTACCACCCCTCGATCCGGTCCTGAACGCCGGGCTTTCGGGCGAAAAAGCCGCCGCAGCCATGACGCCGCCCAAAGGCTTTAAAATTACGCTGGCTGCCGCTGAACCGGCCGTTATCCGGCCGATCTGCTTTACCATTGACTGGCGCGGACGGTTGTGGGTTGTCGAAGGCCATACATACCCGATACCGGCACCGGAAGGCCAGGGGCGTGACCGCATCCTGATCCTGGAAGACACCAATGGCGACGGTACACTCGATAGCCGGAAGGTGTTTGCCGAAGGCCTGAATCTGGTCAGTGGCATCGAGGTCGGTATGGGTGGAGTCTGGCTCGGAGCGGCCCCGTACCTGCTGTTTATTCCGGCTGATTTTAAAACCGACAAACCGACCGGACCGGTGCAGAAACTGCTCGATGGCTGGGGCACGCAGGACACCCACGAAACGCTGAACAGCCTGCGTTGGGGGCCTGATGGCTGGTTATACGGAACGCACGGGGTCTTCACGCATTCAAACGTCGGCAAGCCGGGCGCTCCCGATAGTGAGCGGACCAAACTGAATGCCGGGGTATGGCGCTATCACCCGACCACGCAGAAATTTGAGTTATTTGCCGAGGGCACCAGTAACCCATGGGGCCTTGATTTTAACGACTATGGCCACGCATTCGTTACAGCCTGCGTGATTCCGCACATGTACCACATGATTCAGGGCGGACGATACTTCCGGCAGGCGGGCAAGCATTTTAACCCATATACCTACGACGACATTAAAACTGCCGCCGACCACGTGCACTGGGTAGGCGAGCGCGGACCGCATGCCGGTAACTTCCGGTCAGCTTCGGCGGGTGGGGGGCATGCCCATGCCGGTGCCATGATCTACCTCGGTCATAGCTGGCCGCAGGAATACCGCAACGAAATTTTCATGAATAACATCAACGGTGCCCGCTTCAACCGCGACCATCCTAACCGGTCGGGGTCAGGGTACGAGGTGGCGCACCGGCCGGATTTTATGGCCATGAACGATTCATGGTCGCAGTGGCTTAATTTTAAGTACGATGCCAGCGGGTCGGTGTTTGCCATTGACTGGTACGATAAAAACCAGTGTCACAGCCCGAATCCCGATGTACATGATAAAACGATGGGCCGGATTTTCAAGATTACCCACGAAAATGATAAATGGGTACAGGTTGATCTGGCCAAATTGTCGGATCTGGAACTGGTAAAATGCCAGCTGAACCCGAACGAGTGGTATGTGCGTCAGGCGCGGCTGTTGCTGCAGGAGCGGGGCGGCAGTAAAAAAGTGTACAAGGCTTTAAAAGAAATGCTGAAAAATAATCCTGACGATACCCGTAAACTGCGGGCGCTCTGGGCCCTGCATGTTACGAAGGGGCTGACTGAACAGGAGCTGACTGATTTGCTGTCGGATACGAGTGAAAATGTCCGTAGCTGGGCTATTCAGCTCTTGTGTGAAAATAAACAGCTGTCTGCCGGAACCCTGAAGCGCCTGACAGAACTGGCGCAGCAGGATAATTCGGCCCTGGTCAGATTATACCTCACCTCGGGCATGATGCGGCTCGATCCTGCTCAGCGCTGGGAGGTGCTGGGGGCGCTAATGCAGAAAGGCGAAGACAAAAATGACCATAACCTGCCGTTGATGACCTGGTATGCGTTTGAGCCGTTGGCCGCTATCGACATGAAACGGGCCCTTGAGATGGCGCAAGGCTCAAAAATGCCGAAGCATCTGCCGTATACTATTCAGCGGATTGCGGCGATTGGTACCGATGAAGCAAAAAAACTGCTCAAGGATCTGAACGACCGCGTTGGCAAAATGGACCATACGCATGAGAATCACGAAGTCCAGATGCTGCTGGCAAAGGTGTTAAACGAATAAGCGCTGACGAACATGACCATAAAAAATCGTAACAAAATCCGTTTGGATATACTGGCAGCAGTAGCCTTTCTGGCAATTGCAGGTCACGGAAACGCGCAGGACTCGAAAGAAGCGTTTAAGATAAAGCAGAAAATGGCTGAGAGCGCCGTTTCCGCGCCTGACAGCAAGTCGGTGGTACCCGAAGGGAATTTAAAAAAAATTACCCTGACCCGCGATTTCCTCTCTGAAGGCGTTGCGGTTGCCGACCTCAATAAGGACGGTAAAATGGATATCGTGGCGGGCTATTACTGGTTTGAAGCACCGAACTGGACACGGCACGAAATGGCTCCCTCACGGGTATTTGACCCACGCAAAGAATACAGTAATTCATTTCTGGATCTGGGCATGGATGTGAATCAGGATGGCTGGGACGACGTGGTGATCATCGACTTTCCGGGAAAGCCGGGGTTCTGGTTCGAGAATCCGGGTAAAAAGGGCGGCGAGTGGCCGAAACACATGCTGGCCGAATCAATGGGTATTGCCAACGAGTCGCCGGGCTTTTTTGACATTGACGGCGACGGGCGGCTGGACATACTCTGCGGCGACAAGGATAAAAAGCAGATTGTGTGGCTGAAAGCGCCGTCTAAAGCCGGCGAAACCGACTGGAAACGCTATCCGCTGAGTCAGGAAAATGTGCCGGGGACTGAGCCGTTTTCGCACGGCATCGGCTTCGGGGATATCAACAACGACGGAATCAAGGATGTAATTATCCGGGAAGGCTGGTTTGAGGGTACGGCTGATAAAACAGCGGGTAACTGGGTTTTTCATCCGGCGAATATCGGTGAACCCTGCTCGCACATGCAGATTCTGGACGTAAACGGTGACGGGAAAAAGGATGTGGTCAGTGCATCGGCCCATGCACTGGGCATCTGGTGGCACGAGCAGGTGGTGGATGAACAGGGGAAACTGAATTTTAAAACGCACCTGATGAGTAACACCACCGCCCAGACCCACTCATCGATCATGGCCGATCTGAACGGTGATGGCCGCGCCGACTACATTACGGGAAAACGGTTTCTGGCGCACCACGGCCGAGATCCCGGTGACAGTGATCCGGGCATTTTGCTCTGGTTTGAGTTTACGCCCGGCAAAGCGCCGTACTACAAAGAACACGTGATTGACAATGACTCAGGCTCGGGGCTGAATGTGGCCGTGCATGACATGAACCGCGATAAAAAACCGGATATTATCATCGCCAATAAAAACGGGGTGTTTCTGTTTGTAAATCAGATCCGGTAGAGAACGGGAGTTCGTTTTCAGGCAAAAAAAACACGGAATGGCATTCCGTGCTACAGAAAAAAAGGTCTGCTTTCGGGCAGACCTTTTTAGTCAGGGGTGTGTTATCGTTTGCTTATTTTGCAGGCTTTTTAAACACCGATTCGTCGATCGGGCCGTTGATAACCACTTTATTCGTGATAAAAGACATTTGGCCGGCCATCGGGTTTGCCATTTCCATCAGGTGAGGAATCTTCACACCGTTAATCTCTTTGTAATCGCCGAGGCCGATTTCTGATGTCTGACCATTTGCCGTAGCTACAACTTTCGTCACCATATAGGTTTCCGGATCCAGATACTCATCGACTACCTGTCCGTTATTCATCGTCAGTTTCAGGTGGTGTAACTCTTTCTTCCCTGCCTTTTCCTTGCCGATGTATTCAACCTTGTGGCCTTTGTCCTTGTAGTTAACCAATGCGCCGAACGGATCAAGTTGTCCCTGAGACATTTTCAGCTGGTCGCCCGGCATATCTTCCGGTTCGCCCGTACCACCCATCATCGCCGGGCGGATCATCCAGCCTGTCGTTCCGTCGACGACAGAAATCATGGAGTTACCCATAATTTTTGATTCGCTACGGAAGGCCTTGCCAACCAGCACTACGGTTTTTACGGGAATGTCCATGCCCTGAACCGAAATAGACTGATCCGTAGAAATCGATTTTACATTTTTAAGATTTTCAACGCCACCGAGTGCCGCTACGTGTTTGTTCACGATTTCATCAACGCTTGTTTGTGCGAAGGCGCTGACAGACAGGAATAAAGAGAGACCTGCAACGAGAATTTTATTTGTTTTCATGGTTTTAAACCTCCTTACCCGGTTAATGGGGTACTTAAATGATGCCGGAGATCAAGGCAGTTAGGTTAAAATGTTCGTATTAAAACGCTTTTATGTGCAATATAGACATTTATCTGTGGTATTAGCGTGGTGTCCCACCTGTTGTTGAACCGCCGGTTCCGCCGGCCTGCCCGTTTCCATCGCTCTTCACATCGTCGTTGTTCACACCTTTGGCTTTCTTACGCGGGGCGTCCATCGTCATTTTGCCGATCTTGTACGTAAACGTCAGCCGGACACCGCGATTGTACAGATAAACATCATTTACCTGTGTGAACAATGCTGAGTTCAGCACCGTATGGATGTTAAACCGTTTGCTCATGAAGTTCTCAGCAGCCAGACCAACGCTTCCTTTTTTGTTCTTAAAGTCTTTCTTCAAGCCCACTGTATAGAAACCAAATCCACCCTGTTTGCCTTGCAGCTGTATTTGCTGACCTTGCAGGAAGCCGAATGCCTGCGCTCCCCAGCCATTTTTAAACTGAGCAGAGGCAAAGGTACCGCCGCTGACGTTCAAGCCCGAGTTGGTTACTGTCGATGACAGCCCATCCTTGCCTACCGCCTGGCCGTTCAGGTTGGTATAAAACCCGTTGAAGAAAATCCCGATACTGATTTTCGACGTTGCTGCAATATTGGTAAACAGGTTGACCCCATAGGCTTCCTGCCGCCCGATGTTCTGATAGGTAGTCACGATGGCACCGGCCAGCGTGTCAGATGGCTTACTGATCTGGGTAATCGCATTGTTGGTCAGACGGCCGAAGAACGTCGCATTCACAAAGGTTTTACCGATTGTTTTGCTCACGCCTAACTCAATGTTGTTCGTCAGTTCAGGGCGCAGTGATGGGTTACCGGTCGTGATTACCGACGGGTTGGCCGAGTTAAAGTTCGGGTTCAGCTGTTGCAGACCCGGCCGCTGAATCCGGCGGTTGTAGCCCAGTTTCAGGGTTGTACCCTTAATGGTTTTTGACGCATTGATACTTGGCACCAGGACACCGTAATCGCCGATTCCAAGCACACCGCCCTTTTCTGT
This sequence comes from uncultured Arsenicibacter sp., assembly GCF_945952095.1. Taxonomy (GTDB): domain Bacteria; phylum Bacteroidota; class Bacteroidia; order Cytophagales; family Spirosomataceae; genus Arsenicibacter. The sequence continues at coordinate 21,215 of NZ_CAMFHL010000089.1, forward strand.
ACTGGCATCAAGGAAGGTGTGCTCGTAACGCAGACCGCCTTTGAACGTATACCGTTTTTTGGTCGTGTACGTGTAGGAAGAGTAGGCAGCTGCAATGTTCTGGTGGTAGAGTAAGGCTCCTGTTGTGTTGTTGTTCTGTACTTTATAATCACCGGTCGGGCCTGCAATCAGGTAGCTGAAATCGCTGTTTACCTCACGGAAGATGCCTTTGGCACCAAATTCCAGCTGCTGGTTTTTATTGATCGACGTCTGGTAATCAGATTGGATCGTAAATTCCTGATTTACGTTTTTGTTGATGTTCCGCTGGCGGGCGGTCAACGCATCTGATGTATTACGGATATTAGCGTCAAAGTTATTAGTCAGGTCATTACGGCTATACAGCGTCGAAATACTCCATTCGCCCTGTGGCTGCCCGATCCCTTTGTTAAAGGTGCGCAGGTAGTCAAGGTTGACGTCAACGGTACCCGACAGGTTTTTGCTCAGCACGTCGCGGCCTGACCGTGCACCGGCCGTTCCATTCGTGAACAGCTGCGTAATCAGGTCCTGCTGATTGGTCATGTTACGCACACCATATCGGACACCGGCAGTTATGCTCTGATTTTTAGCCAGATCGTAGTCAAAGCCAAGGTTGTACTGGCCAAAGAGGCCTTTCATGTGGCCATCGCCGGTCTGGCGGGTCAGGGTAGTGATACCGTTGTTTTCGCTGGTCTGATCGAGGTTCGTTTTGGTGATGGTGTTATACATCCCGCGTCCGAATCCGCCGAGGGTAAAGCCTGTTTTGCCTTTCCGGTAGCCGCCGTTCAGCGACAGGGTTGAGCCACGGTTTCCGATACCCGAGTCTACGTTTAAGTTCAGGCCCTGGAGGCTGTTCTTTTTCGTAATGATGTTAATGATACCACCCGATCCTTCGGCGTCATACTTGGCCGACGGGCTGGTGATTACCTCAACCGTTTTGATCTGGTCGGCCGGAATCTGTTTCAACGCATCCGACACGCTGCTGGCAATGATCGTACTTGGCTTATTGTTGATCAGTACCCGGATATTCTGGCTGCCCCGCAGACTGACATTCCCGTCGAGGTCAACGGTAAGCAGGGGCACTTTGCGGAGGATATCGGTAGCGTCACCGCCTTTAGCGGCAATGTCCTTATCGGCGTTGTACACCAGCCGGTCCACTTTTTCTTCAATTACCGCCGCTTGTCCGGTTACGGTTACCTCGGCAAGTGTTTTCACGTTGGACGACAGCTTAATTGAGCCGAGGTCAATGCTCTGCCCGTTTGCTACCTTCACATTATCAATCACTTTGGTCCCGAAACCCACGAATGTGATTAGAATCCGGTAGTCGCCGGCGGCCAGTTTAGGCAGCGTAAACTTCCCTTTTTCGTCGGCAAGAGTACCGTCAACGGCTTTATTCGTAGCTTTATTATACAATGCGATGCTGGCAAACTCAACCGGCTTAGCCTGGGCAGAGTCAACAACCATACCGGTAATTTTCGCAGTACCTTTCGGTGATTGATCGCCCGCAGTACCCGGCAATGCCTTGGTTTGCGATGCACCGCCCATCATTGGGAACTGTGCTTTAACCGACTGGTAAGTGCTTACTGTAAGTAATGTTGCTGCAATAAGGATGAGGTTCGTTTTCATTTTCCTGACTTGAATGGTTCAAAGGTCATACCTTCCCCTGACGTCTGAAATAAAAAGCGGATAAACGACGGAAAAGCCCTGATAAACCAGGGCTAACGGCTGACGAACGTACCGGGCAGGCTTATGACTGGTGTGTCATCCCGAAAATGAGGTAATAAAGATGCAATTCTGGTAATCAAGTAACATTTTTTTCATCGTAGGGGCGACCCCACGTGGTCGCCCAAGCCGGCGGATAGAAGTAAGCGATTGCCCAAAGAAACGATCAACTTCGCTGAATCGGCACCCCATTTTCCCTAATCATTGTATCAAACCGCAGCTTTACGTACTTTTAACGTAAAGCTATTCGCTAGCTGAAACAAAATCCCTTAATACCTATGAAAAAACCTGTTTACCTGCTGTTATGCTGGCTGATGGCAGGCATCGCCTGTGCACAGACCACGCCCCCGAAACGGCCCTTGCCAATTATTGATGTCCACGTCCATGCCATGAAAGTGTCGCCGGGCTTTGCGATTGAGATGTGTCCGTGGTTTTTGCGGGACATGCCGGGAGGTGACCCCAACCAGCAGATGCGGGCTTTTCTGAATGCGGAATGCGTCGATCCATTGCAGCCGGCAAAGTCCGATGCGGAAATGGAAGCGGCCGTCCTCGAAACCATGAAGCGGCTGAACATGACGATCATTGCCTACGGTGATCCGCAGATTCTTCGTCGCTGGAAAAAGGCAGCACCCGACCGCGTCATTCCCGGCATTGGGGTAAGCTCGCCGAATGACATGAGCGTTCAGGCTTTCACCGACTCATTATCGTCTGGTTTCTATAAAGTTATGGGCGAGGTGGCACCCCAATACCAAGGGTTGTCGCCCAGCGACATGTCGCTCGACGGGTATTTTGCCGCCGCCGAAAAGCTGAACATTCCGGTCGGGATCCACATGGGGACGGGTGGTAACGGGATGGCCAATATCTCCCAGTCAAAGTACCGGGCCTCGCTTGGCCGTCCGTTTTTGCTGGAGGACATGCTGGCTCGGCACCCGAAGATCAAAATCTGGGTGATGCACGCGGGTTATCCGATGATCGACGAAATGATTGCGCTCATGGGCGCCAATGCCTATGTGTATGTTGACCTGGCAGGATTTATCTGGAGTTATCCGCAGGCCGAAATTCACATGTACCTCAAGCGGCTAGTACAGGCCGGATTCGGCAAACGCATCATGTACGGCACTGATTTCATCTTAATTTTGTGTAAAGCAAATTTTGTTTGGTCAAGACCACAACCGACG
>NZ_CAMFHL010000090.1 GCF_945952095.1 uncultured Arsenicibacter sp.
CCCCCCGTCTTCCCGCCATCGACCGGCACGTTGATGCCGCTGATCGAAGCCGCAGCCGGCGTGCAGAGGAAAGCAGCGGCAGCGGCTACTTCTTCCGCCGTTGCGAACCGGCCAATCGGAATCTCGCGCTCCATCTGCTGCCGGATTTCTTCGCGGCTTTTATCGGCGGCTTTGGCCCGCGCCGTAATCAGCGACTCAATCCGGTCGGTTTCCGTAGAACCAGGCAACACGTTATTGACCGTAATGCCGTATTGGCCCAGCTCCAGCGACAGGGTTTTGGCCCATTGCGCCACCGCTCCCCGAATGGTATTCGACACGCCCAGACCGACAATCGGCTGCTTCACGGATGTGCTGATAATGTTCACAATCCGCCCGTAACCGGCTTCCTTCATCGATGGAAAAACCGCCTGTACTAATGCCTGGTTATTGACGAGGTGATTGTGAAACGTACTCGTAAACTGGTCGGCAGTGGCCTCGATCAGCGGTCCGCCTGCCGGTCCGCCGGTATTGTTGATCAGGATATGCACCGTTGGGTAGTCGGCCAGATAGCGGTCAATGGCAGTTTTGACGGCTCCGGTCTCGCTGAAGTCGGCGACAATATAGCGATGGGTCTGGCCTTTGCTTCCATCCAGCTCAGGCAGTGTTTGCCGGAGGCTTTCTTCGTTGCGGGCCATCAGAGTTACGTTAGCGCCCAGCAAGGCCAGCTCGATGGCTGTTGCTTTGCCGATGCCTTGTGTACTACCGCACACCAGGGCCGTCTTTCCGGTTAAATTCAGGTTCATGGACTATGATTGACTATGATTTAATGATTGAGTGATTTAATGATTTAATGATTAGGTGGTTGAGTGATTAGGTGGTTGACTTGTTGAGTAAAGAGAAGGAAGCTAAACGTATAGACGTGGCCTCTGACAGCAGGCTAACAGCTCGTAGCGCTGCGTGCTATGCTCCATTCTGTATATTGCGGTACAAAGATGAAAAACCAGATGAAAAGACAGACATTATTCCTGCTTTTGTTCGTATTTGGCTGCGTGTCAGCCGCGTTTGTCAGTCGCCCGATGGCGGTTGATCATGGTATCTGGGACCGGTTGCTGAAAAAATACGTCAATGAGAAAGGACTGGTCAATTATAAAGGACTGAAAAAGGAGGAAGGTGAACTGAAGAAATACCTCGATCTGCTGAGCAAAAATCCACCGACAGCTAAGTGGAGCAAAAACGAACAGATGGCGTACTGGATTAATGCCTACAACGCCTACACCGTGCAGCTGGTGCTGACACACTATCCGATCAAAAGCATTAAGGACATCGGCAGCAAAATCCAGATTCCGTTTGTGAACACGCCCTGGGACATTAAATTCATCACCATCGGTAACGAAAAGTACGACCTCAATAACATTGAGCACGACATTCTGCGGAAGAAGTTTGATGAGCCCCGGATTCACTTTGCGCTCGTGTGTGCGGCCCGTTCCTGCCCGCGGCTGCGCCAGGAGGCTTATGATGCCGATCGCCTGATCGCTCAGCTGGACGAACAGGCAACCGACTTTCTGAATACGCCCTCCAAGAATGCCGTTACCTCGAAATATGCCAGTTTATCGAAATACTTTGACTGGTATAAAGCCGACTGGACCGACCATGGCAAGACAGTTGAGAGCTGGATAAATCAGTACGCAGCCAATAAAATTAATAAAGACACAAAAATTTCTTATCTCGAATACAACTGGGATCTGAACGGGCAATAGTCATTCGGCAGATGATACGGACGACTCAGGGTTTACAATCTGTCACTAAGCGATAAATAATTGATTCCGGTCTTTAAAAATCACCATTTTGATGTGTGCTTTCTGTAGATTTGCTCGGTATGAGCTCCGCTAAATCGTATCGTCTGTCGGTGTGGCAGATCGCGCAACTGGCCTTTTTCGTGCTGGTTGTGTACTATCCCATTTTGCTCTACGTCAACCTGCCTGACCGCAGCTGGGACTTTCTGATGCAGGCCCTGCCTTATCTGCTCATGCAGGGCGGGCTCATGTTTCTGTTGTATTTCTTCTGGATCTTTATTGTCGAATGGCTGTTGCAAAAACTGGCCGACCGCTTCGGTGATCAGTTTTTGTTTGAGTTTAAATGGCCAGGTCAGCTGGTATCGATCGTGGTCGCCATCTGCTTTGCCATGTTCTTCAACGTAATTTTTCACCAGATCCGGCGGCAGGTTCTGAAGAATCCGAACCGGCAGGAGGCGGCCCGTCAGCAAATAACCGGCCGGCCCGGGCGACCGGATACTAACCGGACAGACAAGCCCGCGGATGCCGCCAACGGCCGGAACCGCAACAATAATGGCCGCTGGGAGTTTTTCGAACGATCGAACAATGGGCTGGCCGTGGTGATTATGCTTTCCATTTTTTACCTCGCAACTAACCGGCGCGCCAACCGCCGCATGAAAGATATTCAGGTGGAGGCCGAGCGGCTGGAAAAAGAGAATGCACTGGCCCAGTTCGCGGCCCTCAAAAATCAGGTCAGCCCCCACTTTCTGTTCAATAGCCTGAGCATTCTCTCGTCGCTGGTCTATGTCGATCCGGCGTTGTCGGAGCAGTTTATCGACCGGCTGTCGAAAGCATACCGCTATATTCTGGAACAAAAAGATAATGACCGTGTCTCACTCCGGACGGAGCTGGAGTTTATTCAGGCCTATATTTTCCTGCTGAAAATCCGGTTCGACGAGAAATTCAGCGTGGTCCTGGACGTGCCTGATCCGGTTGCTGACCAGAGTGCTATTGCGCCGCTGACATTGCAGCTGCTGATCGAGAATGCGGTCAAACACAACCGGATGACCAGCAAACAGCCCCTGGAAGTGCGGATTGAGGTAACCGGTAACGAGTTAGTGGTCCGGAACCGCATTCAGCCCCGCGATGATCATGAGCCGTCGACGGGTATTGGATTGCAGAATATTATCAACCGCTATCACCTGCTGACGAATCAGCCCGTCTGGGTTGGTGAGCAGCAAGGCGAGTTTGTGGTCCGGATTCCGCTGATTGCCCAGACGGTTGCCATTGTCTGATCCGTATAGTTAGTCACTCTATCACCCAATCGCCCAACCACTCAATGATCATGAAAGTAGTCATTATTGAAGACGAACGCCTGACCGCCAAACGGCTCGAAGGGCTGTTGCTCCGGTACGAACCGACCATCCGGGTGCTTGCTCAGCTGCCGTCCGTGGAGGAAGCCGTCGATTGGTTTTCGACCGTCGAAGCCGCCGAAGAGAAGCCCGATCTGGTGTTTATGGACATTCACCTGGAAGACGGGCTGGCGTTCCGGATCATTGAGCAGACCCGGTTATCAACGCCGATTATTTTCACGACGGCCTACGATGAGTACATGATTAAGGCGTTTAAACTCAACAGTGTCGATTACTTGCTGAAACCGGTCAATTACGATGACCTGGTGGCCGCCATTGAGAAGTTTAAATCGTTCCGCGAGATTTTCGGCAGCACGGTGCCGGAGCCTGAAGCAAAGCCGGTTCAGACGCCGGACATGGATGCGTTGCTCAAGCTGCTGGCCCAGCCGCGGGAAACAAGCTACAAGGACCGCTTTATGATTACGATCGGGACCCGCATCCGGAGCGTTGGTGTCGGCGAAATTGCCTACTTCTTCCTTGAAGAAAAGATGGCTTTTCTGGTCACCAGAGATGGTGCGAACCTGCCCGTCGATTACACCCTTGACAAACTGACGCAACTACTTGACCCAAGGCAGTTTTTCCGGGTCAGCCGCCAGTTTCTGGTGTCGCTCCCGGCCATTCAGGCCATTCATACCTATTCGGCCGGAAAGCTCAAGCTTGACCTGACGCCCAAAGCGCGGCACGAGGTCTTTGTCAGCGGCGACCGGATCAGTGATTTTAAGGAGTGGCTGGGGAAGTAGATTAGCGCCGGAAAAACGGTACTTAGCGACCGGAAACCGGCATTCGGTGAAGTTGATTTCCGGAGGGAGCGGCCGCACCCCAACTTTGTGACATCAATCGTAAACAACCTTTGTCATGAAGACGGGACACTCCTTCACTACACAGATAACCTCAGTATCACGGAAATTAGTGGCTTCGGCCATCATCTGTATTGCGCTGACTGCCAGCGTATCTGCTTTCGCTCAACAAGCTGCCGGTCAGCCACAAGCCGCCGCCGTTTCGGAGGTAGCCCCGAAAGGAACCGGTAAAATCAGCGGTGTGCTGACCGACTCAACCACCAAACAGCCGGTCGAATTTGCCACAGTTGCCCTGCTTAACGTGGTTACCGGCAAACCCATCGACGGAACGATGTCAGACGATAAGGGTAAGTTCACCATCGCCAACATTGCACCAGGCGCCTACCGCTTACAGGTCTCGTTCCTGGGCTACCAGAACAAGGAAACCAAAACCATCAACATTGCGAAGAGCACGGACCTGAACATCGGCGCGGTTCTGCTGTCGCCGGACGTCCGGACGCTGAGCGAAGTAACGGTGACGGCGCAGGCCTCGATCATCGAAAATAAGGTAGACCGGCTGGTGTATAACGCCGAAAAAGACATGACAGCGAAAGGCGGCGATGCTACCGACATCATGCGGAAAGTGCCGATGCTGACCGTTGACCTCGACGGCAACGTGAGCCTTCGTGGCAGCCAGAACGTGAAGGTGCTGATCAACAATAAGCCATCAACGATTGTGGCGAGCAGCGTGGCGGACGCGCTGAAACAGATTCCGGCCGATATGGTGAAGTCGGTAGAGGTGATCACCAGCCCGTCGGCGAAATACGATGCCGAAGGTACGGCCGGTATCATCAACATCATCACGAAGAAAACGACGCTCGAAGGTGCTACGCTGAACGTAGACATGGGTGCCGGTAACCGGGGCTCAAACCTGGCCCTGAACGGCTCATATCGTCAGGGTAAAATGGGCTTCACCCTGAGCGGTTTCGGCCGGGCGATGTACAACGTGAAAGGAGCATTCAATAATACGCAGACTACGCTCTCGCCGCTGGGCAACATCACGACGCTGCAATCAGCCAACACCCTGAGCCACGGACAGTTCGGGACGTATCAGTTTGGCTGGGACTATGATATCGACAAAAATACATCACTCTCGGCCAGCGTCCGGTACGGCGTCCGGAACATGATTTCAACGCAGGACAACCTGCTGACCCAGACCTTCCTGCCCAACGTAACATCGCCAACACTGGCCGGCCGTGATGTAAAGACAACTAACCTGTCAGGCACACTGGATGCGAGCGTGAACTACACAAAGATTTACAAGCCGCAGCAGGAGCTGAGTATCATGGGGTTATATAGCCGCAACAACAACACCAACAACTTTGTGGCCGACCTGCTGAACGGTACGGACATGGAAACGATCACGGCCCGCCAGAAAAACAATAACCTCAGCTACAACCAGGAATCGACCTTCCAGCTGGATTATCAGACCCCGATTCAGAAAAATCAATTGCTTGAAGTAGGGGCGAAAGGCATCTTCCGGCAGGTTGACAGTGACTACCAGTACCTGACTGCTACCGCCACCGGCGATTATGTAGTGGATAACACGCGGCCGTCGAACAGCCTTAATTACGATCAGGATGTTGTGGCCAGCTACCTGTCCTACACCCTGTCGACAAAGAACAAATATACCCTTAAAGCCGGTGCCCGCTACGAATACACGTTTATCAACGCGGCGTTCGGGAATGAGCAAACCAAAGCGCAGAGCATTCCGAACTACGGCGTGCTGGTGCCAAGCCTGAACCTGTCGAAAAACATCGGCGGAACCAAAACCATCAAACTGGCCTATAACCGCCGGATTCAGCGTCCGGGCATTCAGTTCCTGAACCCGAACGTAAACGCCGCCAACCCGACCAATATCAGCGTGGGTAACCCATACCTCTCGCCGGAACTGACCGATAACGTGGAGGCTGGTTTCAGCGGCAACATCAGCAAGATTTTTCTGAGTGCTACGCTCTATGCCCGTCAGACCAACAACGCCATCAGCAGTGTTCGGGATACGCTTTCGCAGAGCCTCAACGGCGTGACACAGCAGGTGATTCAGACGTCGTACGCCAACATTGGTAAGCAGAATGCGGTCGGCCTGAATCTGTTTGCTAACGGTACATTTGCTTCAAAATTACAGCTGGGTGCCAGCTTCGATATCTACCACGTTGACCTGACCAGCAACAGCAGCAACCAGCTTTACGGGCAGTCGAACTCGGGCTGGGTCGTGGGTGGCCACCTGTTCTCGACACTGACGCTGGGTAACGGCTGGGCGGTACAGGCGTTCGGTGGCGGACGCGGTCGTCAGGTGCAGCTACAGGGTACACAAGGCAGCTTCATGTTCTACAATCTGGGTGTGAAGAAAGAGTTTGCCAACAAACGGGGCAGTGTCGGTCTGGTTGCCGAAAACTTCCTGAACAATCCGTATAACATCCGCACCGAAATCGCATCGCCGCTGCTGACACAAACCAGTATCAACAGCATGTACAACGCCGGTTTCCGGATCAACTTCAGCTACAAAATCGGTAAAATGAGCTTCGACGGATCAGGTTTCTCCCTGGGCAAAAAGAAGAAAAGCATTAACAACGACGACGTGAAAGGCGGCGATGATAACAGCCAGAGCCAGTCGGCTTCACCCCGCGGGTAATTAGTGAACGGAAGGAGTAAGTAGTAGTGTAGTGGTGGCACGACCGGCAGGCGAACCTGTTTAAGTCGTGCCACCACTCTTTTGTAGTCCACCACTTTTGATTTTTTTGCAGTTTTGCGGCGCAGAACAATCGCGCTATGAAAAGCACTACCCGATTTCTTATCATTGCCGGCCTGATGGCCCTGACTGGTTCCGTACAGGCGCAGTCAACCCCCAAAACCTTATTCGTTATTGTTGACGGTATTTCGTCGGATGCACTTGAAAAGGTTTTGTGCCCGAATCTGGAGGCTATTGCAAAAGCAAGTCCGTTTGGTTATGCCCGTGCCTACGTGGGTGGCGGGAAGGGTACGTATTCGCAGACGCCGACGATCTCGGCCGTGGGTTATAACAGCCTGCTGACCGGTACCTGGGTCAACAAACACAACGTCTGGGACAATTCTATCAAAGCCCCGAATTACCACTACTGGACTATTTTCCGCTATTTCCATGAGCAATACCCGGCAGCGAAAATGGCTGTTTTTTCGACCTGGCTCGATAACCGCACAAAGCTCGTGGGGGAAAATATGCCGGAGACCAACCACCTGCGGCTCTCGTATCATTTCGATGGGTTTGAACTCGATACGGTGAATTTTCCGCACGATAAAGACAAACAGTACATCCGGCAGATCGACGAACGGGTGGTGAACGAAGCTACCTGGTACATCAGCGAACAGGGACCCGACCTGTCGTGGGTTTACCTGGAATACACCGATGATATGGGCCATCGCTACGGGGACAGCGAACAGTTTACGAAAGCCATTCAGCTCATGGACGATCAGATGGGCCGGTTGTGGAAAGCTGTTGAGTACCGCCGGAAGGAGTTTAAGGAAGACTGGCTGGTGGTGATCACAACCGATCACGGGCGCGATGCCGTGGCGGGTAAAAACCACGGCGGGCAGTCGGACCGGGAGCGGAATACCTGGATGGTGACCAATGCGCACGGGCTGAATGTCAATTTCCGTCAGTCGGCAGAAGATAAGCCGGCCATTGTGGACATCATGCCCACCATTGCCCGGCACATGCGGGTGACGATCCCGAAAGAGCAGGCGTTTGAGGTGGATGGCGTGCCCCTGACAGGGCCGTTATCATTGATAAAGCCCGTAGTCCGGAAGACAGATACACAGATTGAGGTCAGCTGGCTGCCGGTTGGTCCGGAAGGCAACGTAAAAATCTGGCTGACAACCACTAATCTGTTCGAAGAAGGCAAACAGGACCTGTACCGGCTGATGGCCGAGGTGCGCGTAACGGCCGGCAAAGCAACCATCGACGTGTCGAAACTGCCGTCTAAATTCTACAAAATCGTACTGGAAGGCCGGCATAACACCATGAATCGCTGGATTGTGGAATAACGGGTTACGTTTTTGAGTAATACGCAGACAACCAATCCAAAAGGTATGTAGATTTGAGGCCATTGTAACGAAATATTGAAACCTCTATGAAACATTCACTTTGGCTGGCGCTGGGCATACTGGCCGGTACGCAGGTACTGGCTCAGCAACCCAATCCGGCAACGCCGCCTGCTCCTGAAAAACACCTGAAAAATATCCGACAGCTGACTTTTGGCGGCAACAACGCTGAGGCTTATTTCAGCCGCGACGACCGCTATATTTCGTTCCAGTCAGATAACCCGAAATGGGGACTGGAATGCGATCAGATCTTTATGATGGATCTGAAAAAGGGCTTGCAGGACCCTAATGCGCGGCCTCCGTTTATCAGCACGGGACACGGGCGGACGACCTGCTCGTTTTTCATGCCCGACGGTAAGCATGTGCTTTATGCCAGTACACACGAAGGCGGCGGGCATTCGTGTCCGGTGCCGCCGCCGACGGGTCAGAAATACTTGTGGGCAATTTATGAATCGTTTGATATTTACATCAGCGACCTGAAGGGCAACATCAAAAAGCGGCTGACCAACACGCCGGGCTATGATGCTGAAGCAACGGTTTCGCCGAAAGGAGATAAAATTGTGTTTACCAGCACCCGCGACGGCGACCTAGATCTGTACATCATGAACATTGATGGCTCAAACGTAAAGCGGATCACGCACGAACTGGGGTATGACGGCGGGGCGTTTTTCTCGCCCGATGGCTCGAAACTGGTCTTCCGGGCGTCGCGTCCGAAAACAGAGGCTGAAAAGCAGGAATACCTCGATTACCTGAAAAAAGGACTGGTGGCGCCGACAACTATGGAAATCTACGTCTGCAACGTCGACGGCTCGAACCTGCATCAGGTAACGAACCTGGGTAAAGCCAACTGGGCACCCTATTTTCATCCCGATGGAAAACGCATTATCTTTTCTTCGAATCACCACAGTCAGCGGGGGTATGATTTCCAGTTGTATATGATCAACGAGGATGGAACCGGGCTTGAACGGATTACGAACAACAGCATTTTTAACGCATTTCCGATGTTTTCGTATGATGGTAAACGGTTGATCTTTAGTTCGAACCGCGACAACGGGAATACGCGGGATACGAACCTGTTTATCGCCGATTGGGTCGATTAAGAAAACATTCAGGCAGGCCCTCACTGATTGGATATAGGGCCTTTTTTCTTTCTATTCTCATGAAACAGTTATTCACAACACTGCTTTCCCTGACTGTACTGCGCATGGCAGTTCCGGCAGCGGAGGCACAGTCTATTTCGGAGAAAAACCTACGGGAACACATTGGCTACCTCGCCTCTGATGAATTACAGGGCCGTGGTACATCGACCGACGGTGAAAAAAAAGCGGCTGACTATCTGGCGAAGCAGTTCAGAAAATATGGTCTGAAGCCGATGGGGACCGATGGCTATTATTATCCGTTTACGTTCAAAACCAACCCGAACCCGCACGATACGGCAACGGCTAACCTGACGCTGCGCAATGGGTTGGACGTAGTCGGTTTTCTGGACAACGGGGCCGGAAACACGGTAATCATCGGCGCTCACTTCGACCATCTGGGCCTTGGTAAAGACCGTAATAGTTTACAGGCCAATTCGGAAGGCATGATCCATAATGGTGCCGACGACAATGCGAGTGGTACAGCGGGGATGCTCGAACTAGCGCGTCATTTTTCGCAGAATAAGGAAAAAGAGCCCTTTAACGTTCTGTTTATGGGCTTTTCGGCCGAAGAGCTGGGGTTGCTTGGCTCTAAAAAATGGTGCGAAGCCCCGACCTACCCGCTTGAGAAGGTGAATTACATGCTCAACATGGACATGATCGGGCGGCTGAATCCCGATTCACGGACGTTGCTGGTATATGGCGTCGGGACATCGCCGGTATGGGTGCCGCTGCTTGATGGGCTGACATCTTCGTTGAAGATCGTGAAAGACAGTTCTGGCATCGGGCCGAGCGATCAGACGTCGTTTTATCTGAAAAACATTCCGGTCCTTCATTTCTTTACGGGGCAGCACGGAGATTACCACAAGCCAAGCGACGATGCCGACCGGATCAACTATGCCGGCGAGCGTGACGTATTGGAGTATATGCTGGCGGTCATCAACCAGACAAAAGACAAGGGCAAACTTGCCTTCCTGACTACCCGTAATACGAGCATGACCCGCTCGGCTTTCCGCATTACGATGGGCGTTATGCCCGACTATGCGTTCGACGGCGCGGGCATGCGCATTGATGGCGTGACCAACGGGAAGCCGGGGCAGATCGCCGGACTGCAAAAAGGCGATGTGCTCATACACATGGGCGATGATGACGTGAAAAATGTGGAAGGCTATATGAAAGCCCTCGCCAAAGTCAAAAAGGGTGATACCGTCAAAGTGAAGGTGCTTCGGGAAGGGAAGGAGAAGGAAGTGGAGGTGACGTTTTAAGGGATGCCGGATGGTTGAGGTTAGTTGCTGGTTGTTGCTGGTGGTTGTTGGGGGGCTGTACGGAGTCAGGCTAATTTTAAACAAAAAATCCCGCAAACCACTTACCTTGGTTAATAGAACCACGTAATTCACTTATGCCTAAACGTATTATTTATTGGTTTCGGAATGATTTGCGGCTGCACGATAATGAAGGGTTGAACCGTGCACTGGAAAGCGCTGATGAAATCCTTCCCGTATTTGTTATTGATCCGCGCTGGTTTGGCCGGCATCCTGTGCTTGGCTTTCACAAAACCGGCATCTATCGGGCAGCTTTTTTACTGGAGTCACTGGCTGATTTGCGGCAATCGCTCCGGAGCCGGGGCGGGGAGCTGATTATCCGGACCGGCAACCCGGCCATGATACTGAGCGAGCTGGCAGAGGAACTGGATGCCGAAGCCATCTATGCCAGTAAGGAGGTGACGCAGGAAGAAACCGATCTGGAGTCGACACTGAGCAAGCGGCTGAAACCCATGAATATTGATCTGGAGCTCTTCTGGATGTCCACGCTGTACCACGTCCGTGATCTGCCGTTCAGTATTGTGAAACTGCCGGATGTATTTACGGTATTCCGTAAACAGGTGGAGGAGCGGGCAACGGTGCGCGAGACCTGGCCCGTGCCCGATCAGATGCACTTTGTGAAAGGCATCGACGCCGGTGAAATCCCGTCATTGACAGAACTGGGCTTTGAGAATGCCGCCGTGATCGATCCGCGCGCTGCCATTCAGTTTAAAGGGGGAGAAACCGCCGCCCTGGCACGGCTGAAACACTATCTTTGGGATACAGATTCACTCAAAGTCTATAAGGAAACCCGCAATGGTTTGCTGGGCGAAGACTTTTCGAGTAAGTTTTCGGCCTGGTTGTCGCTGGGCTGTCTGTCGCCGCGCTGGATTTATGACGAAGTATGCCGCTACGAAGACGAGCGGGTACGCAACGACTCGACCTACTGGCTTACTTTTGAGCTGATCTGGCGTGACTACTTCCGCTTTGTGGCGCTCAAGTATGGGACACGCCTGTTCAAACCGGCCGGCATTAAGTACGAAATGCACAAAAAGTGGATTCAGGACAAGGCGTTGTTTATGAAATGGGTTGACGGTGAGACCGGCATCCCGTTTATCGATGCCAATATGCGGGAGCTGAAACAAACCGGCTTTATGTCGAACCGCGGCCGGCAGAACGTGGGCAGTTTTCTGGTCAAAGATCTGGGAATTGACTGGACATGGGGAGCCGCCTGGTTCGAAAGCATGCTGACCGATTACGACGTATGCAGCAATTGGGGGAACTGGAACTACGTGGCCGGTGTCGGCAATGACCCGCGCGAAGACCGGTATTTTAATATCTACAGCCAGGCAACCCGTTACGACGAACAGGGGGCGTATGTAAAACACTGGCTGCCGGAACTGAAGCGTGTACCGGCCAGGAAGGTACACCTTGTCTCAAACCTGAACCCGCAGGAGCAGGAGACATTCGGGGTATCCATTGGCCGCGATTATCCGTCGCCGGTCATAAATCCGAACAAATGGATTAAAAAATGATTTACGTATCAAAAGCACCGATCAACACAAAATAGTCGGAATTGATTGGTAAGTTAACCACATTTGCTACCGGCAATTGCCACTCAAAAAAGCATAAAACTATGTCAAAAGGACTCATAATTTTCGTTGTCATCGCCCTTATTTTAGGCATGTACGGTTGTAGTTCGTACAATGGACTCGTAGAAAAGGATACAAAAGTTGAACAGGCATGGGCCAATGTGCAGACCCAGTACCAGCGTCGGGCAGACCTGATTCCGAACCTTGTCCGGACAGTACAGGGAGCTGCTAACTTTGAAAAAAGTACGCTGCAGGCCGTTATTGAAGCCCGTTCAAATGCAACATCCGTTAAGCTGACCGCCGACCAGCTGACGCCCGAAAATATACAGAAGTTTCAGGCTGCCCAGAACCAGTTAGGCGGGTCATTGTCGCGTTTGCTGGCAGTAGCTGAGAGTTATCCGCAACTGCGGGCTACCCAGAATTTCTCGGATCTGCAGGCCCAGCTGGAAGGTACAGAAAACCGGATTACGGTTGCCCGTAATGATTTTAACGGGGTAGCAACCACCTACAATCAATCGGTCCGTTCATTCCCGAATAACATTTTTGCCGGCATTTTTGGCTTCCAGCGTAAGGGCTTATTTGAGGCTTCTCAGGCTGCCCAAAACGCACCGACCGTACAGTTTTAACGAGCGAAGGGCTTAGCGTACAGAGCGTAGGGCATGGAGCATAGAAACCTTAGCGCTATGCCCCATGCTCTTTGCATTACCACTATGGAAAACGTAGTATTTACACCGGAGCAGCAACATCAGATTATGGAGGCAATCCGGGAAGCCGAACTGGCTACATCGGGTGAAGTACGGCTGCATGTTGAGGCTAAATGCCCGGAGGGCGATCCGGTTAAGCGGGCCATTGAGGTCTTCGCGCATCTGGGTATGCACCAGACGCGGGAGCAGAACGGGGTCTTGTTTTATCTGGCCGTCGACGACCGGAAATTTGCCGTTATCGGTGATAAAGGTATTAACGAAAAGGTACCGGCCGGTTTCTGGGACAGCACCAAAGACCTGCTCCGGCATCACTTCAGACAGGGGCAGCTTACCGACGGGCTGTGCCGGGGTATTGTCGAAGCGGGGTTGCAGCTCAAAGCCTTTTTCCCGCGGCAGGACGATGATGTCAACGAATTGCCCGACGATATTTCGTTTGCTTAGCCCACCCGGAAGCAGCATCGCTGTTTCGTCAACTTGTTTTTTATGAGCTTACTCGCAAATAAATCATTGGTACGGTTGCTGGGAGCAGTGTTACTGACACTATGTTCTCTGTTACCGGTATGGGCGCAGGATAAGCCGAACGATGCCGTTATTCCTGACCGGCCGAATCCGCCGCGGTTAGTAAACGACTTTGCCGGCATGCTACAGCCCTCAGAGCGCTCGCAGCTGGAGCAGAAACTGCGGACCTACAACGACTCTACGTCAACGCAGATCACGATTGTTATTGTCAAGACGACCCAGCCCTATCCCATTGGCGATTTTGCCTTTCAGGTAGGACGGAAATGGGGCGTTGGCCAGAAGGGTAAAAACAACGGGCTGGTACTGGCCTGGGCTACGGATGACCGTAAGATTTACCTCGCTACCGGTTATGGACTCGAAGGGGCTATACCGGACGCCGTTGCTAACCGGATTATCAAAAACATCCTGTCACCGGCGTTCAAACAGCAGCAGTATTATCAGGGACTTGACGACGCAACGACCGAAATCATCAAGCGTGCCAGCGGCGAATACAAGGCCCAGGAATCATCGGATGACGGCGGTGGGGGCGGCCCGTTTTTCTTCTTTCTGATCGTAGGAATTATTATCCTGATTGTCATCATCAGCGGGCGTAACGGCGGTGGCGGTAACCGCTACCGGGGTGGTGGCGGTGGTCCGATTTTCTTTCCGCCAACGACCTACTCCGGCTGGGGCAGTTCTTCCGGCGGCTGGGGTGGTGGCGGCAGCAGCGGCGGTGGCTTCGGCGGTTTTGGCGGCGGCAGCTTCGGCGGCGGCGGTGCCGGCGGTGATTATTAGGGAGTTAAATTGTTCAGTTACTTTTTTTGACTGAATAGCAGTCTCACCCCTGTACCTCTCCTGATTTCAACTGAATAGCAGCTATTGTAAAATACCCCTCTCCTGATTTCAGGAGAGGGGCAGGGGTGAGGCTGCTACTGTTTCCTGATGACCACATCATCTACATAAAAAACAGCCCGCGTTACCGGTTCATCAGCACCGGCCAATGGCGGATGGGGATCTTCGTTCGGCGTTTTCCGGTTTGGTAAGTCGCGGTAAGGCCCCGTACGAAGCGATAACCGTTCTACCGATTTAACTGCCTCTGCCAGCGCGGCATGCTCAACTACTTTTTTACCGTTAATAATCACATCAAACCAGCCACCGGATAACTGCGCATGCACGGTCAGACTGATCGTATACCATGTCCCCGCCTCATAGGGCTGCACGATTTTTTCAGTACCACCGTCGGTCACCACAATATGGCCTTTGTCGTCAAAACGCAGGCGGACAGGGCGGTTACCGTAGCGGTCGGTCAGGTCAATATCGAGCATTCCTGCCTGCTGCTGTGCCGGTGAAACAGACACCGAGCAGGCAATCTGACTGCCTTCTTCAAATACCCGGATAGCCCGTGCATAGTCGTACGGATCTTTATCCGCCAGTTCGAGGCACTTACCGGCTTTTTGGGGTGTGTTCACCACCGTTACGGGTGCCCATTGCGGTGCATACAGGTTCCAGTCCTGTACAGGGCCGTTCAGCGCCAGCCCGTCAAACGAGTCGTTGACTGCGCCTTTTACTTCGTAGCGGACGGGTACAGGAATGCGGCTGATCCAGATATCCTCCTTATTCATACTGTATGACAACCACATGTCATTGCCGGGCGGATTGCCGTTGCCTTCTTCAATGCCGCGCATGTAACAGGGGCCGAAATCTTTCCAGCGACCGAAGAAACGCCTGGGTGGTACCTCGCCCTGAACCAGCAGCATGTTGTCGAAAATAGCTCCGTCGTCGCCGGTGATAATTACCAGCGGAAACCGGTGCTCGTCCATCTCAACCGGATTGTAGCAGATCGCATAACGCCCGTCGCCGGTCTGTTGCCCCCATTGTTTACCACCCGCCATGGTGAGCGTCGGCACCTTGACCGGCGCCGAAAACGTAGTGCCTTCATCAGCCGACAGGGCTGCTTTTGACCGTTTCCAGAGTGCGACGACCTGTCCGTCTTTGCGGTGGTAATACGAAAGCGCCTGAATGTCGAGCGATTTGTCCAGATTATTTTTGTAAAACCCGTCGAGCCCGTTGTCCTCTTCCCGCCATTGCAGTGTCATGAGCTTATTATTCAGCAGGTCGTCGCAGGCCTGAACAAAGCCTGTATCCTCTGATCGCTGGTAGAAGGGGTAGGTAGTATTTTTCTCTGTCCATTGTGTACCGTTTACCGCCTTGTGGCTGCTGTAGCGGATAAAATAAATAGGCCCGAACGTACCGTCTTTATAGGCTTCGCGCACGACGCGGCCAATGCCACCTTCCCGGAACGGTTCTTCGGCATGGGCATAAAACCCCAGGACCAGCAACCGGTCGTTAGGGGCCGTATAAAAGCCCATCCGCTGATGCATCATATAGCCTTTCGACCCCTTGGGTACTTTAACGCCTTTGGGTGCTTTGTAAGGGGGAAACACAACGGTTGGTTGACGCCAGGTCCGTCCGTCGGGCGAGGTGACGATCAGTGTCTGGCCGGGTGCAATGTGCTCGTCGGCGGGGTTGCTGAGGTATTGCTGATAAAAGGTGTTGTTCCAGTAGCAAAGGTTCGAGGCGTGGCTGTAGGTCCAGCCAAAACCGTCGGCCAGTTCCGGATGTGTCCGGTTGACACGGAGCGTTTGCCGGCTTTCAACGCCGATGGCATAGCGCAGCCGCCCTTCATGCACCTGCGGATCAGCACTGACGCCACCCACGTAGCGCACCGGTTCGTGGATGCTGCCGGTCTGGCCAGAGACGGTCTGCAGCCCTGAAAGCAGTAAAAGGCCGCCCGCGTATAGTTTTTTCATGCGTTATGGATCGTAGTTGTACAGAATACTGTCATTGGGGCTATTCAGGCTAATCATCTGTCAGGATACTGCTGCGACGCAAACAAACGTACCGCTACGACGTTATACCGCCATGTCCATCGTTACAGTAACTGTTTTACAATACCGGAAAGGTGCCCGGTTCAGGGCATTCGGCAATATGGGACGCTTTCTGATGAAGCCTTTTCAGGCATCCGGATTACGGTTTCAGAAGCTCCTCGGAAGTGGCCGCAACTTCGGCGTAGTGCCTGACTTCTCACAATATGTTTTTCTGGGTGTCTGGGACTCCATGGAGCAGGCGCAGGCGTTCCGGCAATCCACAGAAGCCGGTTGGCTGTTGCAGGGTACATCCGCTACCGGCACCCTATACCTGCGTCCGTTCCGTTCGCATGGCAACTGGGACGGGCAGAACCCGTTCATGACTAACCCGCTGCCCGACGATCATCAGCATGGCCCTGTTGCGGTGCTGACCCGCGCCACCATCCGCTGGCGGGCGCTGCCGGATTTCTGGCGGCATGTGCCACAGGCCCGTCAGGTGCTGCAACACCATCAGGACCAGCTGCTCTTTGCGCTGGGGGTGGGCGAAAAACCGCTGGTGCAGCAGTGTACGATCAGTATCTGGCGCAACGGAGCGGCTATCAATCAGTATGCATACCGGCAAAGCGGGCACAAGGAAGTTGTGCAGCGCACGCGTCAGCGACTCTGGTACAGCGAAGAATTGTTTGCCCGATTCAGCGTAATCGCCGCCGAAGGACCGGTTTTTCATGAAATCGGCATGGAACTTGCTCAGTAGCATAGGGCAGGGGGCAGGAGGCTGAGGGCGGAGAGCTTAGGGTATAGAGTAAAGGGCAGAGAACACGAAACTCCCTGCACTATGCTCTCCGAACTATGCTCTGCGCCCCACACTCTTAGGGCCCTGCACACCAGTACTTTACGAAACCTTTTGTTTCTATTTGTAAACCAGCAAGGAAAATTGTTATTTTGCGGTTCTAAATGTTGTTCAAACCGAGATGTCGTTAATTAACAAAATCAGAGAACGATCTGGTATCGCTGTCGCGATTGTGGCCATTAGCTTGATTCTTTTCATTGTAGGGAGTGACCTGATGATGGGACAAAACTCGCTATTTGGCGGAAATAGTCAGAAAGTAGGAGAAATCAGCGGACAGACGATTGATTATCAAGACTTCAATTTAAAAGTAGATCAGCTGCGTTCAGAGTACGAGCAGCAAACCGGCCGCGCACCTGCCGAACAGGATATGATTCAGATTCGGGAGCAAGCCTGGAATCAGTTAGTCTTTGACATTGCCTATCAGGAAGAATTCGACAAGCTCGGTCTGAAAGTGTCGCCGGATGAACTGTTTGACATGGTACAGGGTAAAAACATCAGCCCGTCTGTCCGTCAGGCATTCACCAATCCGCAAACGGGTGTGTTCGACAAAAACCAGATCATCAGTTACCTGAAAGGGATGCGTAACCTGCCGCCTCAGCAGCAGGCTGCCTGGGCCAGCTTTGAGAAAAACCTGAGCTCTGACCGTCTGCGCGAGAAGTACGAAAACCTGATGCGTTTATCGGTATTTGCTACCTCGGCGGAAGCTAAAAAAGAATATGATGCACAAAACAGCAAAGCGGACGTTAAGTTCCTGTTTGTGCCTTACTATACCATCAACGACACAACGGTAAAAGTTACCGACTCACAGCTGAAGGATTATCTGGGTAAACACAAGGATGAGTATCCGGGTGCCGACAGCCGTTCAATGCAGTACGTAACGTTCTCGGTAGTTCCGTCGAAAGAAGACAGCGCCGGCCTGTACGACGAGATCAAAACGCTGGCCCGTGGTTTAGGTGCTGCGAAAAATGACTCTTCGTTTGCTATCGTAAACTCCGATGTGCGTCTGCCGCTGTACATGACAACCGGCGAAATTCCGGAGCAGATCCGTACGTCACTGAGCACATTTGCGCCGGGTGGTGTTTACGGTCCTTTCCGTGAAGCCAACACGTACTTCATCGTAAAATACGGCGGAACGAAAAAAGACACAAGCTACACAGTACGTGCCAGCCACATCCTGATCCGTCCGACAGCTCAGACCGATTCGGCAAAAGCTCAGGCGCGCCGTCGTGCGGAAGACATTCTGAAGCAAATTCAGGGTGGTGCCAGCTTCGAAGCACTTGCGCAGGCTAACAGCGCCGATGGTTCAGCACAGCAAGGTGGTGACCTGGGTTACTTCAAAGACAATGGCCAGATGGTGAAGCCGTTTGAGCAGGCAGTTTTTGCGCAGAGCGGCACAGGGTTGTTACCTAAAGTAGTAGAAACTGATTTTGGTTTCCACATCATCAAAGTAACAGAAGCTAAAACAAATACACTTTATCGCCTGGCTACGGTTGGTAAAACGATCACACCAAGCCAGATTACACGTGATGAAGTATTGCGTAAAGCCGATCAGTTTGCTTCTGAAGCCCGTACGAAAGACGAGTTCATGGCGAAAGTGAAAGAAGACAAGTCTCTGGTTGTTGCTACAGCAGACCGGATTCCGGAAAGCGCTAATACCGTGAACGCCCTGACGGATGCCCGTCAGCTGGTTCGCTGGGCATTTGACGACAAAACAGACCTGAACGCCGTATCGGAACCATTCGATCTGGGTGAACAATATGTAGTGGCTGTACTGACCGGTAAGAGCGATAAAAACAACGTATCGGTTGATGACTACCGCCAGGAACTGACTGCTAAAGTTCGTAACGAACTGAAAGCTGAGCAGATCATCTCGAAATTAGGTGCTGCCGGCGGTACACTGGAAGCCATTGCACAGAAGTATGGTTCAGGCGCCCTGGTGGAAGATGTAACGGATGTAAACCTGGCAACAGGCTTCCTGCGCAGCGCCGGTGTTGATCCGGTAGCCTTGGGTAAGGCCTTCGGTCAGAAAGCCGGTAAGCGTTCTAAGCCATTCGCCGGTGAAGCTGGTGTACTGGTACTGGAAACAACACGCGTAACACCTGCTCCTGCTGTTGCTGATTACGCCGTGTACAAAAACATGCTGCAGCAGAATGTATCGTCACGGACTGGTTTCTACATCAACGAAGCCATCAAAGACGCTGCTAAAATCGAAGATCGCCGCGCTAAATTCTTTTAATCAGCGCCGGATATAAATACAACAGAAAGGCCCCGTCTCAATTTGAGACGGGGCCTTTCTGTTATATACCTGCTGTCAGCAAACGCCTTTCAGTGGCATCAGATAGTACTTATCCGTGAATCTGCTCCGTGAGATAAGCCGTCAGACCTGCCAGTGCTCTGGCGCGGTGGCTGATCTTATTTTTCTCTTCCAGCGACATTTCGGCAAAGGTGCGGTCAAAGCCATCGGGTACGAATACCGGATCATAGCCGAAACCACCGCTGCCGCCCGGCGCCGTCCGGATAGTACCCTCGACCACACCCTCAAACTGATGCTCTACTCCATGCAGAATCAGCGTAAAGACTGTCCGGAAGCGGGCACGCCTGTTTGTTTCATGCGCCAGGTTCAGCAGCAGTTTTTCAATATTTTTAGCATGGTCGCGCGTACCGGAATAAAAGGCGGAGTCGACACCGGGTTCACCGTTCAGGGCATCTACTTCAAGGCCCGAATCGTCGGCAAAGCAGGATACACCGTAGTGTTTATAGACATATTCTGCTTTCTGGCGCGAATTCCCCGGGATGGTACCGGAGGTTTCAGGAAGTTCTTCATTACATCCGATTTCCTGTAAAGTCTGAAGCGTGAAGGCGTTCCCTAAGCCATGGGCTACTTCTTCAAGCTTGTGTGCGTTGTTAGTGGCAAAACAGAGTGTCATAGTGGAAATAAAAAAAGCCGTTCGTAAAACTACGAACGGCCAGGGAGATTCCGGTTTTAAATTTATTTTGAGCTCAGTACTCTGATTTCAAAAACAAGCGGAGCGTATGGAGGAATAGCCGTTGTGCCTGAGCCGCTGCCTGCAATACCATACCCGACGGTTGATGGCAGAATAAGAATAAATGTTTCCCCTTTCCGGACAAGCGGCAGGGCAATATCCCATGCTTTAATAACAGACCCTTCGCCGATTTTAAACGAAAAGGCATTGGTGGAGTCCTGACGGCTGTCAAACTGCGTACCATTCAGCAATTTTCCTTTATACAATACAGAGGCTGTCTGGCCGGTTTGTGCAAGGGCTGAATCCGGTTTCGCCGAGGTTACCGCAATGCGGATACCTTCGTCGGTTTTTTTAGTAACCGTAAGCTTATTTGCCGCAATGTAGTCTTCAATCTGCTGGTCTTCGGTGCGGATATTCACAACGCGCACGTCATAGCGGATGGGTGAGTACTGAGGCAGGAGCAGTGTGCCAACACGACCGTTATCCAGGTAAGACGGAACCAACAGGGTAGCGGCTTCTCCCTTCCGGAGACCTTTGCCTTTTACGGTACCCGAGTTAATAATGCCGTCGTATAGACCGGCTGTAATACCGGTATACACACCCGCAATAAATTTGTTCGGGAGGTTGGCGGCAATTTCTGTACTGTCGACAATGGTACCGTCGAGGCGACGGGCAATGAAATGGTATTGTACTTCGTCGCCGGTAGCCGCCGTTTGCGCTGTCGGAAGCGAAGTAGTTACCATGTAGTAGGTACCGACATCCGTCTGCTGGATTTTATCCCGCAGCCCGTTTTTATCGATATACTGGTTTATTTCAGAATCATTCTGCCGTTTGTACCGTTCGGTCAGTGCTTCATCTGCCTGCTCGCATCCCCAAAGGCTGACAGCGAATCCTGCCAGAAGCAGCAGCTTCGTATGTATGTTTACTCGTAAAGGCATGTTTGCTTAAAGTTGGTAAGCATAACGGGCGAACAAGGCGGCGGTCAGCCGGTTATTCGCCCGTTTGATATAACGAAATTGCACACCGGATTGGTGCCTGAACGCCCGGAAATTAACGACCTTGCGGTGCTCCCTGCGGTGCACCTGCCGGAGCCTGACCAGCGGCCGGAGCCTTCTGGACATTTACCAGATCTACATCGAATACCAGTACTGCGTTGCCCGGGATTGCCGGAGGTGACCCCTGCGGACCATAGCCCATTGTCGACGGGATAACCAGTGTTGCTTTTGTGCCTTTTTTCAGCTTCAGGATGGCATCGTCCCAGCCCGGGATAACCATACCAACGCCGATCTGCAGCTGAATCGGCTGACCGGTTTTCTGTGATGAGTCAAATACCTTACCATCCAGCAATTTGCCAGTGTAGTGAATAGTAACCGCATCACCACGTTGTGGCTGCGGGCCTGTACCGTCCTGCGTAATGATGTAATACACACCATTTTCGGTTTTCTGGGCTTTTCCGGTCAGGTTGTTTTTCGCCAGGTAATCCACGATTGCCTTGTCGTCAACGCCTTTTTGTTTGCCCATGGCTTCAGCCTCTGACTTGCGGTACTCTTCTTCGCTCTGTACGTTCAGGATCTTAACGTTGAAAGCGATATCCGAACCTTTAGTTACGCCCGGAGGCATTGGCTGCATGGCACGGCCAAACAGGGAGTCAGCACTTACGAAGAATGTTGCGCTGTCGCCTTTGGCAAGCATAGCCAGACCTTCTTCAAAACTGCCTTTAAACGGAGGCACCTGCAGCATCAGTTTCAGCGGAGTACCTTCTTTGTGCGTATCACGCAACACAGAATCCTTGCTGTTTTTCAGCGTCAGGTGGATTGTCATGACATCGCCGACTTTAGCTTTGCGAGCATCAGTGTTCTGGTCGTGCAGCTGGTATTTCAACCCTGTATCACTAACCTGAACGCGGTCTTTTCCGCAGGATGCCAACACGGCCATCAACAAAGCGGCTTTTCCGAGGTCTTTTAAAAACATGAATTGGGAATTGGTTTATTGTAATCGTTTAATGCGTTTCAAGTAATTGCTCCTGATACATCGGCAGTACTGACAGCAGCCAGTCTTCGGTTTCGGCCAATGAAAGCCGGGAGCGTCCGCCGGCAGCATTCCGGTGTCCGCCACCGTTGAAATGGCGGCTGGCCAGATCACGAACCGAAAAATCACCGATTGACCGGAAGGAAATCCGGATTTCGTCACCGCGGTCAATCAGGATCGCGGCGCCGACAACACCCTCTACCGACAGTGCGTAATTGACCAGCCCTTCCGTATCCCCGGTTTTAGACCGGAAGCGTTTCAGCTCACTGTCCGACAGGGTGATGTAGGCAAATTTGTATTCCGGCAATACGCGCAGTTTTTCATTCAGCACATAACCCAGCATCCGCAGCTTCTCAAGCGATACGTTGTCGTAGATCTGCCGGTGAATGTTACTGACATTAATCTTCCGGTCGACCAGGAAAGCTGCCATGCGGTGTACATCGCCGGTTGTCGACGGATGCCGGAAGGAGCCGGTATCGGTCATCAGCCCGGCATACAGGCATTCGGCAATCGACATATCGATCAGATCGAGACCGCCCAGTTTGTCAATGAGGTAAAAAATCAGTTGCGCCGTAGCCGCCGCCGTAGGGTCCCAGTAGCCGAAATCGGTAAACGATTCAGGTTCCAGGTGGTGGTCAACCAGAATTTTTTTGGCACGCGACTGGCGGACCATAGGCCCCAGCTCGCGGATACGTTCAATGCTGGAGAAGTCGAGACAGAATATTATATCGACTTCGTCCATCAACTGGCTGATGGCAACACGGGCTTTTTCCTCAAACGCAATGACCTCGTCATTACCCGGGAGCCAGTGTAAATTCTGCGAATAATCGGTTGGTGTGACCACTGTCACACGGTGCCCCCGTTTCTTTAAGTAACCCGCCAAACCCAGCGACGATCCCATGGCGTCGGCATCCGGGTTTTGATGAGTGGTAATCAGGATGGATTGCGGCTGTTTAAGCAGGTCGCCAATCGCTTCAATATCTTGCATACACAGACGGCCTTGGCCGAAAATCAATCGCCAAAAATACGAAGATTTCTGGTCTCAACAGCATCTTGCCCGGAGTTTAGGAAATTGTACGGGAAAAGTGCCTACCTTTGCAGCCAAATAAAATTTGGCATTCAACCATGGCAACTAACCGTACATTTACGATGATCAAGCCGGACGCCGTTGCTGACGGCAATACCGGGGCAATCATCAAAATGATTGAAGAAGCTGGTTTTCGCATTATTGCGTTGAAAAAGACGCAGTTAACCAGCGATCAAGCCGGGAAATTCTATGCTGTACACAGCGAACGCCCGTTCTATAGCTCACTTTGCGCGTACATGTCGTCGGGCGCGATTGTTCCGATGATTCTGGAAAAGGAAAACGCCGTAGCAGACTTCCGTACGCTGATCGGAGCGACAAATCCTGCACAGGCAGCCGAAGGAACTGTCCGGAAACTGTTTGCAAAATCGATTGAAGCAAATGCCATTCATGGCTCAGATTCAGACGAAAACGCGGCTATTGAAGGGTCATTCTTCTTTGCCGGCGTGGAGCAGTATTAAAAAATGACAGGAAGGGACGAACGGAGGCCGGACCTGTGCCGGATACCGTTTGTCTCTTCCCGTAACAGATAGCGTCTGGCTACTCATATACCTTTTCCCCCTTCTTAAGCCAGATACCCCACGCCCGTGAATAAGCATGGACGCGGCTGGTGGGCTGACCCTGCCGGTCAACGACAGGATTCCCCTGGTTCACCCATTCAAAAATGCTCCCATAGAGGTTGTAAACGTGTTGAAAACCGGCAGCGCGCAGCTTTTCGCCGACTTTTTCGCTTCGGTACCCTACTGAGCAATAGGTAACGATGACCGCGTTCTGCGGAATATCTTTCACACGGTTAATGTCAAAATCATCATAGCCTACCCAGCGCGCACCCGGCAGGTGACTGACAGCATATTCTTTTGGCTCGCGGGTATCGAGCAAGACCGGATGCTGCATTTTCTTCAGCTCTTCACAAGACACCAGAGGTACTGTTTTGCTGTACAGCGTTTCAAGCAGTACTTTGTATGCCTTGCTGTCAACCTGT
>NZ_CAMFHL010000091.1 GCF_945952095.1 uncultured Arsenicibacter sp.
GTTCTTTGGTCTGATGCATCTGATTGGCCGTGAGGGATTTTGTGCACAGTAACTGCATTTCTTTCTGAATCAGGCTGTAGGCACGGTCAACTTTTTTAGGGTCGGTACCAAAATAAATACCCAGAAATCCGGTGTCCAGAAACGGCGTAAAACTGGCATCAATGGAATAGACCAGCCCGAATTTTTCGCGCAGGTTCATGTTCAGCCGCGAGTTCATGCCCGGCCCGCCCAGCAGGTTGATGAGCATAAAAAACGGCAGCCGCTTTGGATCGGTCAGCGAAAACGCCGGCCGCCCCAGTGCGCATTGCGCCTGGGTAATCGGGCGTTTAACCACCTGCCGGACAGCCTCATAGATGGCGGGTGGTTTCCGGATCCGGCTGGTGCTGCTACGCGGGATATCGGCCAGGTATTTTTCGGCGATCCGTACAACTTTTTTAAACGGGTAATTGCTTACCGACGAAAAAACAATGCGGTCGGTATCCAGGTTCTGGGCAATAAACTCCTGTAGGTTTTCGCGCGTAAATGACTGAACGGTTTCGGTGGTCCCCAGAATATTGCTGCCCAGCGGGTGGTTCTGAAACACCAGCTGGTCGAAATCGTCCTGTAAGGCATCTTCCGGCGAATCGTAATACATCGCCATCTCTTCCAGTACTACATTCCGTTCGCGTTCGATCTGCTTTTCGGGAAAAACCGAATGAAAAGCGATGTCGGCCAGCAGCTCGGTTGCCTTCTCGAAATGAATTCCGAGCAGGGAGGCATGAAAGCAGACCTTTTCCTTGGTTGTATAGGCGTTTAGTTCGCCCCCGACGTTTTCCAGACGGTTAAGGATGTGATAAGATTTACGTTTCTTTGTGCCTTTGAATGCCATGTGCTCCCAGAAATGGGCAAGGCCCTGCTGGTGTGGTTTTTCATCCCGGCTGCCAATGTCGAGCATGATGCCACAGTGTGCAATCTGGGTATGGGGTATTTGTTTATGTACAATACGGATGCCGTTGGGCAACGTAACTAGTTCGTAGTCTTCCATTCTGTTAAATAGGAGTACAAAGGTAGTGAAGTAATATCGCGGAATTACCTTTTACTCACTGCCAGTTAATGATAACGACAAGTACTGCCGGTCGGTTCCTGATCATTCAGACCGCGTTTATTGGTGATGTAATTCTGGCAACGGCGTTGCTGGAACAACTGCATGCGCAGTTTCCGGCGGCACGGCTGGATATGCTTGTCCGGCAGGGAAACGAAGGCCTGCTGAAAAATCACCCGTTTCTGAATGACGTACTGATCTGGGAGAAAAAAAAGCGGAAATACGGGAGCTTGTGGGAGTTGTTGAAACGGATTCGGCGTACACGCTATGATGTAGTGATTAACCTGCAGCGCTTCGGGGCAACCGGTGCGCTGACGGCATTCTCAGGCGCCGGTGAAACCATCGGTTACGATAAAAATCCCTTTGCCCGATTATTTACGCGCACGGTGCCACACCGCATTGAGCCGGGCGTGCACGAAGTAGACCGGAACGCCGGGCTGATTGCCCACCTGGCCGCCGACCGCTTACCCCGCCGCCCGAAGCTTTATCCGTCAGCGGCAGACTATACGGCGGTGGAACCCTACCAGACCGGTCCCTACGTTTGCATGGCGCCCACGTCAGTCTGGTATACCAAGCAGTTTCCCCGTGAAAAATGGGTTGAGTTAATCGGGCAGCTGCCTGAAACCTATACTATCTATCTATTGGGTGCTCCGTCCGACAGCAGCGCCTGTGACTGGATTGTGTCCGAAACGACCGGTAAACGGCCGGTCATCAGTCTGACCGGAAAACTGTCCTTGCTCCAGTCGGCCGCATTGATGCAGGGATCGGTGATGAATTACGTCAACGACTCTGCCCCGATGCACCTTTGCTCGGCCCTGAACGCACCGACTACCGCTATTTTCTGCTCGACCGTACCGGACTTTGGCTTCGGGCCGCTTGCTGACGAGTCCCGTATTCTGGAAACCAAACTGGATTTAGACTGCCGCCCGTGTGGCCTGCACGGCTACAAAAAATGCCCGCTCGGGCATTTTAACTGCGCGTACTCGATTGATGTGAAGGGGTCGTAGGGTTTGGGGCAGGGGTCGTAGGGCAAGGAGTTTGGAGTAGGGTATCACTGCACTAGGCTCTCAGCCCTACGCCCAACGCTAATGCTTCACAAGGCCCGTAGGGCCGCAACAGCGCAGCGTCGGTAGCACTCGGTAGCATTTGGTTGCATGCAGCGTTGGCAAAAAACAACCATTTGCGAAACCGCCGCGTGCCGTCAGGTACGCTACCGGTTCTGTACCTGACGGCACAGAAAAAAACGCGCAAAATTAATGGGCTACCGCTACCGACGCTGCATGCTACCGACGCTGCGCTGTTGAAGCCCTACGGGCTTTTGTGAAGCAGAGGGGTAAGAGCAAAGAGCTTAGAGCAGTGATCCCCTATGCTCCTTGCCCTACGCCCCTGCCCCGAGCGCTCCGCCCTACACTCCAAGCCCTGTACGCTACATCCTATGCTCCACGCCCTGTGCGCTTCGCTATTATCCCTTTGCTCCCAGTGATAGCGTGTGGCCCATTTTGTCGCGCTTTGTCTGGAGATAGCGCTCATTGTGTGGGTTCGACGGCAGTTCTATCGGGACAGATTCAACGATTTCAAGGCCGTAGCCCATCAGGCCGGCCCGTTTTTTCGGGTTGTTGCTAATCAGGCGGATTTTGTGAATATCCAGATCACGCAGGATCTGAGCGCCTACGCCGTAGTTACGGGCATCCATCGGCAGGCCTAAATCAAGGTTCGCTTCTACCGTATCGCGGCCCATTTCCTGAAGTTTGTAGGCTTTCAGCTTGTTCAGCAGACCAATGCCGCGGCCCTCCTGATTCATGTAAATCACGACGCCTTTGCCTTCGCGTTCGACCATTTCGAGGGCGGCATGCAGCTGACCACCGCAATCGCAGCGGCACGAGCCGAAAATATCGCCGGTGACACAGGACGAGTGCACCCGCACCAATACCGGCTCATCGGCATCCCATGTGCCTTTGACCAGGGCAAGGTGTGTTTCGTCGGTATCAATCTGTTTGAAGGCAATCAGGTCGAAGTGCCCCCAGATCGTCGGCATATCAACGCCGATCTCCCGGCGGATCATCGTTTCCTGCCGCAGGCGGTATTCGATCAGGTCCTGGATACTGACAAGCTTCATACCGAAGCGGTCGGCCATTTCGCGCAGTTGCGGCACGCGGGCCATTGTACCGTCTTCGTTGAGCACCTCAATCAGCACACCGGCCGGTTTCAGACCCGCCAGTTTAGCTAAGTCGATCGCCGCTTCGGTATGTCCGGTGCGGCGGAGGACACCACCTTCGGCTGCCTTGAGCGGGAAAATGTGGCCCGGGCGACCGAGGTCATTCGGGTCGGTCGTTGGGTCGGCCAGTGCCTGAATGGTTTTTGAGCGGTCAGACGCTGAAATACCGGTTGTACAGCCATGGCCCAGCAAGTCGACCGAGACCGTAAACGGCGTTGTATGAACGGATGTATTGTTGCCAACCATCATTTCCAGACCGAGCTCTTCGCAGCGTTCCTGCGTCAGAGGCACGCACATAAGGCCGCGCCCCTCCTTGACCATGAAGTTGACCATTTCGGGCGTAATTTTCTCCGCCGCACAGATCATGTCGCCTTCATTTTCGCGATCTTCGTCATCCACAACGATTACGATTTTCCCGTCACGGATGTCAGCAATGGCGTCCTCGATAGAGTCAAGCCTGATCGGCGCCGCTGCTGAATTGGTATTATTATTGCTCATGCCTTTGTTTGATGTATCAAATGGAGCCGGTTTATCGTCAAAGGATAACCTGGCAATCCTGTTGAACGGGTATTATCTTTGATCGGTCGGTAACCGTTGATTTGAAACCATAACGACTGGCAACAAAGATACGTTTCCCGGGGCGCTAAAATCTCAAAAGATGCGTTGTATGAAGAGGATCAGGCTGTCATTTATAACGAAAAAATCATTACCTCTGTGAATATCAACAATTACCGGAACCGGATACGCCGCAAACAAAAAAGTGTAGTTGGCCTGTGGATGGCGTTTTTCGTTTTTCTTATGAGTATCGGGACAGGCAATCAGATATTCGGACAAAATCTGTGTAATACGCCGGGCGGGGGAGGGTTTACACTGGCAGCTCCATCAATCTGTCTGGGAAAGAGTGTTGTTGTAACACCGGACGCCGGTCTGGCTAATGATTCCTATGTCTACTTATATGATGGCGTTGCCAGTGTGAGTGCCCTTGCTGCACAGGCAATAACAAATCGTGGCTTCCAGTACGCACAACCCGGCTCCTATACTATTCTTCAGTTTGCGTCAAAGGGCGCAACCGGCGTGACTGCCTGTCAGGTAGTGAATGTCTATCCTACTTCTAAACTAGAATACACCTATCAGATTTGCCCATCGGCAACAGGAGCCGGCTATACGGTAAAACTGAACTTTACACTGGATGCCATCACCAAAACATACGATAAAATTGAGGTAAACTGGGGAGACGGGCAAGGTGTAAAATCATACCCGATGAGTAGTGTTAACAATATCTCCTATACGTATACAAACCCGGGCAACTATCTTGTACAGGTCAACGGCGCATTTAACGTAAACGTAGGGTGTATAACGGAAAAAAATATACAACCTATACCCGTCCGGCCGAAAGATAAGCCTGTCATTACGACCCTGACGTCTACCGGTGCCGGTGCAAAAATCGACATTCAGGCAACGCCTGGGGATGTGGTCGAACTTTTACAGAAAAACGGATCAACCTTTCAGCCAACCGGCCTGACGGCGATGAGCGGCGCATCCATTAGTGTGTCAGGGACAAGCGGCACAACGCAGTGCTTTCAGCTTCAGGTGAAAGGTGGCTGTGCTACCGAACTTTCAGATGAGGTTTGTACGCTTAACTTATCGGCTGTTTCGGGGAATCAGCAAAATACACTGACCTGGCAGCCTTACGAGGGCAAGGGCTACGTAGCATTTGCGTCCGGCTATTCAATTAGTCGTACCGATAATGGTGTGACAGGCTCACCTACCCAGATTTCTACGCCCTCTACCGTGAGCACCAGACAGCTTGTTGATAACAACGGTATTCAGTGTGGCGTACAATATTGCTACACCTTACAGGCGCGGGTGCTGACGGTGAGTGGCTTCCCGACAACTGTTATTTCTAGCCCCGTATGTGTTACCGGGCAAAGTGCTGCCTTACCCGCCGCACCGACTAATCTCCAGGTGTCGGTAGCCGATAACGGGCAGATTGAAGTACGCAACGTGACAACGGGGCTGCCTACGGCGTTTACCATGCTGGTTCTGCGGGCCGACAGTCCGGCCGGACCGTTCCAGCAGGTTGGGTCGGTCAGCAATTCAACAGTATTTAAAGATCCCGGCGCCAATCCGAATGCGCAGTCATACTGTTACCAGATTGTGTTCCAGAATAACTGCGGCAATGTGTCAACGCCGTCGAAACCGGTATGTAGTGTCTGGCTGGGCTCCTTATCTACGGGTATCGACTGGACGGCCGATTCGCCGTTTACACCAGGAACCGTAAGCCGGTATGTACTGGAAATCTACGATACCGGTACCAATACGCTTTACAAGGAAATTCCCCTGGGGGGCAACACCCATTACGAACCGGACCCGAACGATCAGTCGACCCAGACATTCCGGTACCGCATCCGGGCCGAATCGGCAACGGGCGAGAGTACATCAAATTACTTCGAGTTAAAGCGAAATGCCAGTATATTTGTACCAACCGCGTTCACACCGAACGGCGACGGGCAGAATGACCGTTTTCTGGTGTTGGGTACATTCCTCGATAACTTTGAGATGATTATCTACTCCCGCTGGGGTGATCCCATCTACCAGACAACCAGTCTGACGGAAGGCTGGGATGGCAACATCGGCGGGCAGCAGGCACCAACGGGGGCATACGCCTATCGGATTAACGTTCGGGATAAAGACGGGCAGCAGATTGTGAAACGTGGTACGGTAACGCTGCTCCGCTAAACGGAAAACGATATGTTTGGAAACTTAGGAAATATGATGGACATGTTCGGGAAGATGAAGGATATTCAGGCCCGGATGAAAGAAGCACAATCGACCCTGTCGGCTATTACCGATACCGGCGAAGCGGGTGCCGGCATGGTAAAGGCAACGGTTAACGGCCTGCGGCAGGTGCTGAAAATCGAAATCGACCCGGATGTCGTGAAGCCGGAAGACCGCGAAATGATGCAGGACCTGATTGTGGCGGCCATTAATAAGGCCATGGAAAACATTGAGCCTAAAATCCGTGAACACTTAAAAAAATCGACCGAAGGGTTGTTGCCGAATATCCCCGGGTTTGACCTGGGCAGTATGATGCAATAGAAAGTGGTATTCACCCGCTAACCACTTTCTACAGATTCATGGATAAGCTTGCGATTGTCATTCTCAATTACAACGGCCTGCATTTCTTAAAACAGTTTCTGCCATCGGTGATCGAACACGCCGATGGCTTTCGTGTTTATGTAGCCGACAGTGCTTCGACCGACGCCTCAGTAGCCTTTGTCCGGGAAACCTTTCCGACGGTTCGTGTCATCGAACTGCACCAGAACAAGGGGTATGCCGGGGGCTATAACCTTGCCCTTGATCAGCTCCGGCACCAGTATGGCGGAGCGACCTACTACGCCTTAATCAACTCCGATATTGAGGTGACCCCTCACTGGCTCGATCCGATTGTGCGGCTTATGGACGCCAATCCGAAGATCGGAGCCTGTCAGCCCAAAATACGGGATTACAACCGCCGTACGTATTTTGAACACGCCGGCGCAGCCGGTGGCTTCATGGATAGCATGGGCTATGTCTTTTGCCGGGGGCGGGTTTTTGCCACTTTTGAAACCGACGAAGGCCAGTATGATGACAACCGGCCGGTATTCTGGTCAACAGGGGCCTGCTTTGTGGCTCGGGCCGATGTGTTTCATGCCGTTGGCGGCTTCGACGACGATTTTTTTGCCCATATGGAAGAAATCGACTGGTGCTGGCGGATTCAGCAGCGGGGCTATGAAGCATGGGCCTGCGGCGGGTCGGCGGTGTACCACGTCGGGGGCGGCACGCTGCATAAATCAAATCCGCATAAAACCTTTCTGAACTACCGCAACAGCCTGTTTATGCTCTACAAAAACCTGCCGGCGGGCAATTTGTGGGGGAAGCTTTTTTTCCGGCTGGTGATGGATGGCCTGTCAGCGCTGCTGTTTATCCGCGAGGGGCAGTGGGCCGATGTATGGGCTATTGTCCGGGCACATTTCGCTTTTTATGGTGCATTGGGCCGGTTGCGGCAACAGCGTAAAGCCCTGCAGCCCCAGGTGCCGCTGAGTCAGTTGCCTGTTTTTCAGAAAAGTATTGTCTGGCAGTATTTTGCACAGGGCCGCCGGAAGTACAGTGAGCTATCTGCCGATTGCTGATTAAAGCTCCCAGATGGTCGGATGTGCGTTGCGCCGGACGTGCTTTTTGAGCTCCAGCCAGAACGCAAGAATAAAGTAAACGATTACTGGAGAGCCGAATGTCAGGAAGGAGGTGTAAATGAAATATAGCCGGATACTGCTGGCCGAAATGTTTATTTTTTCGCCAATACGAGTGCAAACGCCGAAAGCCTGTTGCTCTACGAAATACCGAAGCTTGTTCATGCCAGAACGATGTTTAAAAACGGATAGCAATTTACTCAAATAACGAAGAAAGTACCAGTCCTGCCAGGCACTATCGTGTAAAGTTACCAATCGGTCAAATTGTTTTATCTTATGGGAAATTAATTTTTCGCGAAACTTTGTTTGTTACTGGAACAATTTTATTTACTTTGTGATTAGAGAAAGGCCATAAAAGCATATTTTATGTCTTTCCGACAAAGTCCGGGATTATATCTTGCCAGGTACACGCTGTTTGCTTAGTCTGGGCCGGTTTCACGTTCTTTGTTTGACCTTCGACGAGCATGTTCTATTTCTAATTTTTATTATTTTTTATGCAAACAGGTGTAGTAAAGTTCTTTAACGAGAGCAAAGGTTTCGGATTCATTGTTGACGATGCGACAGGTAAAGACATTTTTGTGCACATTACTGGTCTCAACGGAATCACTATCCGCGAAAAAGATCGTGTACAGTTTGATGTAGTGGACGGTAAAAAAGGTCTGAACGCTACAAAAGTGAAGAAACTAGACTAAATGGTGCCATATATACAGTGCTCCATAACGAAATAAAAACCCCTTCCTGTGATCACAAGAAGGGGTTTTTTAGTGCCTCGCTGTTTTGCGGGACTAGGCTACCCACGCTTTAACGTCATCGGCTTTCGGCATCGGCACGTCCATTTTCAGCTTTTTGCGTACCCCGCCCAGGTCGTTAAACAATTTGTTGGGGTTAGTGGCTTTCAGTTGCTCAATGGTCAGCAGGCCAAGCTGCTGAAGCGCCGGAATCCACTCCTTCGGCACACCTGCCTCAAGGTACTCTGCTTCGGTAGCCACTTCCTGTTTTTTCTCCGGACGCATCTGCGGGAAGAATAAGACCTCCTGAATGGATGGCTGGTTGGTCATGATCATCGACAACCGGTCGATTCCAAGACCGACACCGGCGGTTGGCGGCATACCGTATTCCAGGGCGCGCAGGAAGTCGTCGTCCAGGGCCATTGCTTCTTCGTCGCCACGCTCGGCCAGCCGTAACTGCTCCTCAAACCGCTCCCGCTGATCAATCGGGTCGTTCAGCTCGGAGTAGGCGTTAGCAATTTCCTTACCGTTGCAGATGGCTTCGAAACGCTCGACCAGCCCCGGTTTGCTGCGGTGTTTTTTGGTCAGCGGCGACATCTCAACCGGATAATCGGTAATGAATGTTGGCTGAATCAGCTGGTGCTCAACGGCTTCGCCGAAGATTTCGTCGATTAGCTTAGACTTGCCCATCGTGTCGTCGGTTTTGATGCCACGGTCCTCGGCAACCTGACGGAGTGCGGCTTCGTCCATGGCCGACACATCAATACCGGTATATTCCTGAATGGCTTCGAACATCGTCAGACGTTTCCACGGCCGCTGGAAGTTGATCAGGTTTTCGCCAACCTGCACTTCGGTACTGCCCGTTACATCGATGGCGACTTTTTCCACCATTTCCTCAATGGTATCCATCATCCAGAGATAGTCTTTGTAGGCTACGTAAAATTCTACCTGCGTAAACTCAGGATTGTGGAACCGGCTCATGCCCTCGTTCCGGAAATCCTTGGCAAACTCAAATACCCCGTCGTATCCACCGACGATCAGCCGCTTCAGGTACAGCTCATTGGCAATGCGCAGGAACAGGGTCATGTCGAGGGTATTGTGGTGGGTCCGGAACGGCCGCGCGGCTGCCCCGCCGTGAATCGGCTGGAGAATCGGCGTTTCCACTTCCAGATACCCGCGCTCACTGAGGAAGCCCCGGATTGAGTTAACCAGCTTAGTCCGTTTGATAAAGACCTCCCGGACCTGTGGGTTCACAATCAGGTCGACATACCGCTGGCGGTACCGCTGCTCCGGATCGGTGAACGCATCGTAGGTTTCTTTTTCGCCTTTCTCGTTCACCACTTCCTTGACAACCGGCAACGGCCGCAGGGATTTATTCAGAATCTTAAATTCTTTTACATACACCGACAGCTCACCGGTCTGGGTCGTAAACACGTGGCCCTCCACGCCGATGATGTCGCCAATGTCCAGCAATTTCTTGAAGACGGTGTTATACAGCGTTTTGTCTTCGCCCGGACAAAGGTCGTCGCGACGGAAATAAAGCTGCATCCGGCCGCTGGCGTCCTGCATTTCGGCAAAGGCTGCGCTGCCCATAATCCGGAAACCCATCAGACGACCGGCCAGGCGCACCTTCCCATACGTGG
Organism: uncultured Arsenicibacter sp.; assembly: GCF_945952095.1. Classification (GTDB taxonomy): domain Bacteria; phylum Bacteroidota; class Bacteroidia; order Cytophagales; family Spirosomataceae; genus Arsenicibacter. The sequence goes on from NZ_CAMFHL010000091.1 coordinate 9,897, forward strand.
CATCGCCTGAAAGGTCGAGGCCGGGTTCGGGTGTTATGTTGGCCCGCAGATCAGCAATGTGCGCGGTAACATCAAACAGTTCGGCAGGATAAGGGTCAATGCCCATACGCATCAACTCTTCCCGTTTATTCCGTCGGTTTATCTCCTGTTCGCTCAGGTTCATTATCTGTAACAGTGTTTGGTAAAATATAGGGGTAAGCCATCTGTTAACGCGGCGGACCCTACTGATTTGGTCTGCAAAATTAGCTATAAAGATGTTGGGAATGAAACCGACTCTTACTGAAGCGCTTTCTTTTCGGCCATTGGTCAGATCCGGTTGCCATTCATCCGGAAAATGCTGGCGGGTTGCCGGATTATTACTAGTATTGTGCTATCAAAACAATATCACTAAGCCATCATGAACGAAAAGAATTTAACATCCATCTCAGGCTACATCCTGTTACTGATTGGTCTGCTCTTATTAGTTGGTTCGCCGTTCCTGTTTCTGAACGGATCCATTATCGCCGGCGTCTTTGCCGTTTTCGCGGGTATTGTCGTCCTGTCTGGTCTTGCGGTTATCAACCCGAATGAAGGGGTTGTTACTACCTTTTTCGGTGACTACATGGGGACAATGAAACAGACCGGTCTGCGTTGGGTTAATCCGCTGTACTCGAAACGTAAAATCAGCCTCCGCGCACGAAACCTGAACGGCCAGACGTTGAAGGTAAACGACAAAATGGGGAACCCCATTGAAATTGCCGCCGTTGTTGTCTGGAAAGTAACCGATACGGCCAAGGCCCTTTTTGAAGTGGACGACTATCAGCTGTTCGTCCAGATTCAGTCGGAAGCGGCGGTGCGTCACCTTGCCAACTCGCATTCGTACGACAGTATCGAAGACGAAGAAAGTGTGACCGACGTGACCCTGCGGGATAACACCGGCAAGATCAACGAAGTGCTGGAACACGAGCTGAACGAGCGGCTGGCACGTGCCGGTGTGAGTATCATCGAAGCCCGGATCAGTCACCTTGCCTATGCACCCGAAATTGCGGGGGCAATGCTGCAGCGCCAGCAGGCGTCGGCGGTAGTGGCCGCCCGGAAGCAGATTGTTGACGGGGCCGTTGGCATGGTTGAAATGGCCCTTGCGCGGTTAGCAGAGAAAGACGTGGTCCGGCTCGACGAAGAGCGGAAGGCGGCCATGGTCAGCAACTTGCTGGTTGTATTGTGTGGAGAAAAGAACGTGAGTCCGGTGGTTAACGCCGGAACCCTGTACAGTTAATTGGAATGGCGACGGAAAAAAAAGCATTTGTCTTACGCATTAGCCCGGAAACGCTGAAAGAGTTAGAGCGCTGGGCACAAGAGGAGTTTCGGAGTGTTAACGGACAGATTGAGTTTATTCTGCACGATGCATTGCGTAAACGAAAGAAAACCGTTCGCCGTGACGATGTAGAAAAAGATACTGCCGATGCAGCTTAGCAAGGGGCTTCCCAACCGGGAGGCCCCTTTTGTTTGCCGGTTATTCTACCGAAATGCCGGTTACGCTATCGGCCTGATCCGGCGTTATGTTCCTGTTGGCGGCGGCTTCCTTCAGCTGATTGTAGTGCGTAATCAAGAGCAGCCGGCTTTCCGTGTCGTCGGTGTCGAGTGCGCGCACTTTGACAAACGTTTTTAACTCCGTACCGAACTCTGCCTGCATCTGAGGCCAGATATCGTACATAAAATCATCCAGTAGCCGAAACGTATCATTGCTGTAAACAAGGTATGTAAAGTTATCATAGTCTTTGACGAGCTGATCGTCATTGCCGTAAGAGGCGGTGCTCGACAGCCGGAGCGGCTCTTTTGTATGGCGCAGCCGGCGATAAACAGTCATCGTGCCCGTTGTCACGGTTTCCAGAAATACCGGCCGGTACATTGACCGGCGGACCGGAAAGTCGACCGAAGCGAAGCGGCGCAGGTCATTGGCATGCTCATCAAAATACATGAACGACTGCACCTGCGAAGGGGAATAGGCTTTAATGGTACCGTCCGGCAGTTTTAGCTGAAGGACTTCAGCTTTCCAGTTATAATTCAGGCTGCCAACCAGTTCAACCCCATTGTTGAGTTGTAGTTTCCCTGTTTTCCAGGCAAGATCGTCTTTGGCAAGGCATATGCCTGTACCGATTCCCCATAGCAGGGTCAGGAGTATGTATGTTTTCATAACGTGCTTCGTAGTTGCTGTTGCAACGGGGCAACAGTGCTGTCTGTAAAGCAACGTCTTGAAAAAAGGATGCCAGGTCTAACCGGTTGACCGTCAGGCGGCGATTAGATTGAACTATTCTCAGTAATCGTTAAATTTTATTGATAAACAATGAAATTATTTAGCTTAAATTTAATTTGTAGCCGCGGAGCCGGAATTACTGTGAAGGCAATATAAAAACGATATGTGTATACATTTCCTCACCTTGAGGAAGGGTGCATACTGCTTTGGGAAAGCTATTGATTTACAGATGTTTCTGCATTGTTTCGCCGATCAGGCGGACGCCATCGAGGGTAAGTGACGGAATGATGTCTTCGAAGGTATCCCGCAGCGACGGAATTTTTCCCGACAGGCCGCCGGTTGCCACAGCAATGCAATCGCCGTTAAGTTCTGTTTTGATTTGCTGAACCAAATGGCGGACGAGGCCTTCATAGCCCATCACGATACCTGCCTGAATGGCGTGGGTCGTGTTCTGGCCCAGGGCGGAGGCTGGTTTTTCGATGGGTACTTCCGGCAGCTGGGCCGTATTGGCGAAGAGGGCACGGATAGCCGTTTTGAGGCCTGGTGTAATGGCAACCCCCAGAATTTTCCCGTCGCCTGAAACGGTTGTAAACGTCAGGGCGGTACCGAAATCAACGACTACGCAGTTGCGCTGGTAGCGGGTGTAGGCAGCTAAGGCATTGGCGACGAGATCGGTGCCGATCTCATGCGGACGCAGAATGTCGAGGGGTAACAGCGGGTAAATGCCGGGGCCGATAACGATGGGTTGCTTACCAAACAGGTTGGTCAGCATGTCGCGCATCGTCGGTGTAAGCAGGGGAACAACGCTGCTCAGTACGGTCGTCTGAATCGAGCCAAGGGCGATGTTGGCTTCCAGCAGCCAGAAACGCAGGCGGTTTTCGTAGGCGAGTGCGGGCTCGTCTGTGCGCGCAGGCGTACGCCAGATATGCAACCAGGCGTTATTATGGTAGAGCCCGAAAACGGCGTCGGTGTTGCCGACATCAATGGCAAGTAGCACGATTTTGCTGCTGGGAAATGAATCAATGAACGGAGCGGGGCGAATTGCTGTTCACCCGATAAACCACTCCACCTTGGTACGAAAGTAAGAGAAAAAATTCTATGCGCTGTAACAAATTACGCGGTTTACTGTTTCAGGTAGCTGTAATTGCCACATTATCAGGTTGTAGCTTTAGCGATCAGAAGCCGGATAATTTAATCCCGCCGGATAAGATGGCGGATGTGCTGTCAGAAATCCACATGGCTGAGTCGCGGGTTAGCCGCTTGAATCTCCGCTCGATTGATTCGTCGAACATTGTTTATCAGCGGCTCGAAAGTCAGCTATTTAAAAAGCTTTCGGTCGATACGGCTGCTTATCGTGCCAGCTTTGCCTATTATTCCGCGCATCCGGCTGAGCTGGAGGGGGTTTACAAACAGGTGACTGAGAAACTGCAGAAGAAAATAGACGCCGGTAAAGCCGGTAAAAAAGGCGGTAAGCGCCCGACACCATAGAAAAAGGCCTTGTTGCGAACACAACAAGGCCTTTTTCATTAGCCAATTACCAGCTTTTCGATCAGCAGGATAAACAGGTGAATGACTTTGATATGTACTTCCTGAATCCGGTCGGCATAGCCAAAGTGTGGCACCCGGATTTCGACATCGGCTTTGCCGGCCAGCTTGCCGCCGTCTTTACCGGTCAGTAACACGACTTTCATGCCTTTTTCACGGGCAGCGTCAACCGCACGGATTACATTGGCTGAATTGCCGCTGGTACTGATTCCCATCAGCACGTCCCCTTCATTGCCCAGACCTTCGATAAAACGCGAGAAGATATACTCAAACCCGTAGTCGTTGCCCACACACGAGATGTGGCTGACGTCGGAAATGGCAATGGCGGCCAGCGAACGCCGGTTATCGCGGTAGCGGCCCGAAAGTTCTTCGGCAAAGTGCATGGCATCGCAGTGTGATCCACCGTTACCGCACGAAATTACTTTACGGCCTGATTTGATGGCATCGGCCATGACGACGGCCGCGGCTTCGATTGCCTCCAGATTAGCCGGATTGGCCAGAAACGCATCCAGAACCGACCGCGCTTCGGTCAGTTCCTGACGAATAATATCTTGCATGTTAAGTAGGTTACCTTAAGTAATTGCGGGGCAAAACTCCTGAATTGACGGCAAATCACAAATGATAACGGCAAAAGTTTATTAATAGACAAGGTTGCGATACGCAAAATTCCAGCGCGCCCCGATGGTCAGCAGGTTACTGGTGTATTCCGACGACCGGAACTGGCTCGACCGCAGCCGGTAGGTGTAGCGTGCATCCAGAAACAGATTGTGCTTAAACATGTAGCTGGCGCGGCCTTCGGCATACGAAATGATCGTTTGCCGGCCCTGACCGATGAAGTTGCCTTCGTCGCGGAAACGGCTGGTATAATCCTTCAGGACATCCCGGCCATAATTCCGGCCCGGCGGATCGTCGCCGTACTGCATGATACTGAACAGACCGGTGACGGTAAGCCGCTGGTGCTGATAACGGGCGATGCCCAGCCATTCAAAGAAATTGGCGCCCAGCGGATGGGCCAGTGGCTGGTTGTAATGCACATAGTTGGTCTGTCCGCCAAAATGCGAATACGTATAGGGCCGTGCCATGTTTACTTCGCCCTGTAAGTCAAGGTTCTGTACGCCGAAGGCATCAATATATTTTAAGCCGGCCTGCGTCGCGTATTTGTTCGTCCATGAACCCTTACCGGCCCGTAAATCACTGATCCGGAATTCGTCGAGCAGAATTTGCCCGTAGGCCATGAAATGCTTAAGAAAATTCACTTTCAGGTCGATACCGGCCAGTGTATTATCAGCGCTGCCACGGTACGATTCGACAAACCGGTACAGAATTACGGGGTTTAAGTAGCCCAGCTCAAGCCGGTCGCGGCTATAGACAACGGCTTCGAATACCCCCAGGTTAATGTTTTTGGTCAGGTTGACGCTCAGGTGGTGCATCGCCATGTATTTCTGCGGCACCAGCTGATTGGCCGGAATATTTTCCTGAACGTTCTGAAGTTCGGTAAACAGGTTGGTATACTGGAAGCGTTTACCGAACCGTGTCGTCAGTTTCAGAAACAGATAAGGCGCCGCATTGTCTGACAGGAACAGCGATCGGTAACCATTACCAATAAAGGTACGGTCATGGCCGAACTGCACGTTAATGGCTTTGAGGACATTAAACGTAAAATGGCCGCGGGCCGCCAGAAAATCAGCACCACGGTTGCGGTATAGCTTGGCCAGCCCTTCGCCCGGGGCAAAACCGGCATCTACTTCCGGCCGTGCATAAAGCTGCCCGTATTCCTGAATGTATTTAGGGTAATAGGCCTGATTGTCGGCAAAGTAGGTGTAAAAACCCAGCTTTTTCAGAATCGTCCCCCGTACTTCGAGTCCCCTGGTATTGGTGTATAACAGGTTCGTACTACCGGCTTCACGGGTGTAATCCAGGTAAATGACAGGGCTGACGTGCAGATCAAGCTCAGGCGTCTGAAGGCTGTAGAAATCAGATTTCTTCTTATAAAAAATGCCGAAAAGCGGCTTTTCACTATCACCCGGCTGTGCACCGGCAGCCACCGAATGACGGGCCAGCGGATCAATTCTGGTACTGTCAGCAATGGGCTTTACCCATTCCCAGCTATCGTCGCGGAGGTAGCTGAGGTTGAACCGGTCGGTGGCCGACAGCGGATAGTCCTGGTTGGTAAGCACACTATCCGTAAGCTGGATAACGCTTTGCCGGTTGTAGGCCTTCAGCGAACTATGGAAGCCTTCGGACCAGCGGCCCTGCCGGATTTCCATGCGGTCAATCAGATGGTAATAGTCAGTATTGAGCGGGATGTATGGGCTTTGTGCAAGTGCTGACGAACAAAACCCAATCAGGCACCCCGCCAGAACATGCAGCGGCTTTTTCATAATCAGCCGACAAATTAGGTATCTTATTTGGATTAACAGGTGTCCTGTTGCTAAATTACCGCTCTCCTCCGCGAAACGATCCGTCACATTATGTTTGTTTTTGCTCATCAGTCTTCCCTGGCCAATCAGTATATCGCTGAATTGCGTGATGTTACCTTACAAAAAGACCGGCTTCGGTTCCGGCGTAATTTAGAGCGTGTCGGCGAGCTGATGGCGTATGAATTATCAAAGGTACTGCCTTATCAGAACGCCAAAGTAGACACGCCGCTCGGAGTTGCGGAAACCCAGCTGCTGATCCGTCAGCCGGTTCTGGCAACGATCATGCGCGCCGGTCTGCCGTTTCATCAGGGCTTTCTGAACTACTTTGACCATGCCGACAATGCTTTTGTGGGTGCGTATCGGGGCTATGCCAGCGACGACGATGAGTTTGAGATCGAGATGGACTACATTGTCGGTCCTGACCTGACCGGCCGGACCCTGATTCTGGTTGACCCGATGCTGGCAACGGGCCGATCCATCGAAAAAGTATACCACGCCATGCTGCGGTACGGGATTCCGGCGCAGACGCATATTGCTGCGGTTATTGCCAGCCCGGAAGGCATCGGTTATTTACAGGAGCGCCTGCCCCAGTGCCGTCTCTGGCTGGGGGCTATTGATGAGCGCCTGAATGACCATTACTACATCGTGCCGGGTCTGGGCGATGCCGGTGATCTGGCCTTCGGACCTAAGGTCTAATACAAGACCTGTACGCTGCCCCGGTAGGGCTTCTGGTGTGGAATCTGTATCTGGTAGGTATACGGACCTACCGGTACTTTTTCCGATTTAAACGTACCGTCCCACGGTTTGAGGTATCCCGTTGAGCTGAAAACAACCGATCCCCAGCGGTCAAATATTGTTACGACCGCCTCCGTCAGCGATTCGATGTTCTGAATCGTCCACTCATCATTGACGCCATCGCCGTTAGGCGTAAAGGCGGTTGGCATGTAGAGGTAGGTTTCGCAATAGATATTGACCCCCTGCGAGACGGTATCAACGCCACAGTTGTAAAGGAATTTTTTCTGAACCGTATAGTTTCCCAATTCATTAACCGTCAGTGTCGGCTTGGTTTCACCTTCGAGGTCGAGGCCATCGCGTTGCCATTGGTAGACAAATTTCGGGTCACTTTCGGTTGTCAGCGTCAGCGGAGTTGCTTCGCAGTGGAGAATGGCCGTCAGGCTGGTCCCGTTTGCGGTGATGGCCGGCGGCGTGGTTTTGTTCTGCTTACAATCGACCACTACAAACTGAAACTCGCGCTGGACCTGTCCGATTTGTTTCCCGCCCCGGAACTCCCTTACCAGTACAGCAAACGAATACAAGCCTAACTGATTCGCCGTAACGGTCAGTTCGCCGGTTGTCGGGTTAATCTGAAGCGTAGGGTTGCCGGGAACCGCTTTCGCCGCGCTGAATCCGCTGACCCAGTTTATGGCCGGATAGGTTGTATAGGAGTTGCCGGTACCAAACACGTTTGCGCGGGTGGTGTAGCCGGCCAGTGGATCAACCAGTTCGTATTGAAGCCGGTCACCGTCGGCATCGGTTGCCTTAAAACTTACTTTAAACGGGCGGTTAATGCAGACATAATCAGCCGGCGGTACACCGAAATCGGGTGATGAGTTCTGAAAGCCGATGTTGTTTTGGACAACGGCCGGAAAATCAAGGCGGAACAGCTGACCGGTATTGCCCGCATTCTGAATGTTGGCAATATCTACGTTCCGGCAGCAGCGTTCGTAGATAACATAATACCCCTGCGGATCATTGTATTTGCCGGCCGGCAGGTTCACCAGCTTCGAATACACCAGCATATCCAGATCCAGCTTCAGCAGGGCGTCACAGGCGGACGTACTCTGCAGGAGTGGTGTCGGTGTGCCTCTGATCAGATCAAAGCGATCGACGCGCTGATTGGTGCTTTTACTGAAAATATAAACCCCGAGTACATCGTCGATACTGTTCGGCTCCAGGTTCCGCTTGTCGATAAACAGCGACAGGGACAGGTTATAGAATCCGGGTGTAGCGGAGGCCTGTAAGCTCATGTTGCCGCCATATATATGGTTGGCTTTTAGGGTATTACTATACAGGAGCGCCGTTAACAGGATAAACAGTATGTGTAGATGTCCTTTCATATTTCTTTCCGCCTTCACGATTTTTGACCCATAAAAATACAAAAAGCCGCGTTGAAAATAACGCGGCTTTACTTTATGGTAAAAGGTTAGGGTAAGAAAGTGGCTATTGGTATATGACTCCGGAGGAGTCAAACCTCTCTAGTTCATCAGTTCGTCGAACGTCAGTGATACATAGTACATTGAGCCGACATTGGCGCTGCCGAAGGCCTGATAGTATGTTTTTCCGCCGATGTTGGTGCCGCCTACTTTCAGGATCGATTTGAATGGCTGCAGCTTGTAGCTAACCTGCGCATCGAAGTTCGTAATGGCCGGAACCTGCGTATTGCTGAATAGCGGCACGCCGATCGTCGTTGGCTGAATGAAACTAGCTTCGTAGTTGTAACCGTCCTGATGACGCAGTGCCAGGTTGAAGCCCAGCTTGTTGCTGCTGGTCACGCGACGGCCAAAATTGATATTGAAGCGGTTTTTCGGCGTATTGAAACCGGCATACTGCTGCTCTGGTGTTGGGGTAAAGTTCGCCAGGTTGTTGTTGGCAAAGTTACCGCCGACGTTGAAGCCGCGTGGCAGTGCGTAGTTCAGGCTGATGGCAAAGCCGTTAACCTTGATTTTTCCGGCTGCGTTGGCCGGCCGTGAGTACCCTTTGTAATAACCGGCACCAATGCCTGATTCAATCGGTAAGCCGGGAGCGGCCGGTTGCGTTGGTACAACAATGACCGTACCCCCGAGGAAGTTAGTGTAAGTGCTTGTGTAGTAGTACGCATCCACAAACAGTTTCTTCGCGATCAGGCCTTTATAGCCGAATTCAATGGACTGAATACGTTCCGGTTTCAGTGGCGATGCCTGGTATTTCGGCAGTTTCGCCAGGGCGAAAGCCGGAGCCAGCTGACTGACAAGGCCCGGAACCTGTGCCTGCAGGATACCTGGCAGCTGCGCCTGCAGAACGCCTGGCAGCTGGGCAGAAACACCTTGCTGAATCGCTGCCGCTGCGTTGGCTGCCGGCAGCTGACCGGCCGCAACCATGGCATTTATCTGAGCTGTTACCGCTGCCGTTACCTGCGTCGTAATCTGTGCCGTGGCCTGTTGGGTTACAGCCGCCGTTGCGTATTGCGTTGCCGCCTGTACGATAGTCGGATCATCCTTAATTTTCTGGGCAATGACTGCCGTTGACAGGTTATCGCGCAGGATACCGCTGCCCAGGTTATACCGGGCGTCGAACTCCGGCAGACCGCCGATCAGCGTACCGGCCGGTGTCGGCAGATCAATATACTGGTTTTGGGTAGTCGGAATCCGGAAACCGGTCTGGTACGATACCCGCAGGTTATGGTCGCCGAACGAACCAACCGCCGATACACGTGGTGAGAAAACACCGTCAAAGTTTTTGTTTTTATCGTAGCGCAGTGAACCCGTCAGTTTCAGGTGATCGCTGAACAGGTTTTTACCAGCCTGTACGAACGCACCGTACTCATTGATCGGAATGGTACCGCTGCGGCCTTCTTTCGTATCGGCAAACAGCGTTCCGTTTGACCGGAGCTGATACTGGCGGAAGTTGGCACCTACCAGAAGCTCCAGAAATTTGATCTGATTCTTTAAATTATAAACACCTTCTACGTGGTAGAGGTTGGTTTTATCGCTGAATGCACCGCCGCCGTCTACAATCGCTTTGTTACGGTAGGTGTCCAGTAAGGATTTGTAAGCGTCTGTACCCGGAACCGGCATGCCCTTGTCGGCTGTAGCGCGGGCCGTTACGTGAGCGTCTTCAACCGACTGACCGGCAGCACGGGCCTGCGCAAAGGCGCCGGTATATTCACCGAACCAGGTCGCGTTAGGCTTTATCGCGTTCAGCATGTTTACCGCGGTCAGACCGGCGGTGTACGACTGACCCGAGCGCTCCTGCGTCGTGTAGGCACGCAGGGTGAAGTTATCGCCGCGCAGTTCCAGTTTAGCCTGTGTGAGGCTGAAGTTGCGGAGCGAGTAGCGTCCGGCTCCTGTATACACGGTTGTTCCTTGTCCGTAGTTGACCTGTCCGATGGCTTCAATGCGGTCGTTTATGCGGTAATGAAGGGCAACATTGCCTTTAAAGCTTTTGGTATTGTAGTCGACCATATCGCGCTCCATGTAGCCCGTACGGCTAACTACCTGATTAGGTACCAGACTGGCTAAAGCTGATGGCAGGCGTCCTGCGTTAACCAGCGAACTGGCCACACTGCTGATGTTTGTCTGGATTTCGTCGCCATAGATGTTAACGCCATCATAATCAGGGTTAACGCCTTTTACGCGGGTGCCGTTCTGGATACCGCCAACGTTCAGGTTCGTGTAGTTGTTGGCTTCCCAGTCCTGCGCCCGGATGTAAGCGAGGTTAACCTTAAACGCAAATTTGTTGTTAAACGCCTTAGCATACCGCAGCGAGAAGTCGGAGAACGGTGTTGTGGTTTTAGTCCGGCCCTGAGCCGACATAACACCGGCCTTGGCCGTGGCGCTCAGACCCTGATACAGGAACGGGCTCTTGCTGTTCATCAGAATCAGACCGTTGATTGCGTTCGGGCCGTACAGCGCCGAGGCAGCACCCGGTAAGACTTCGACGCTTTCAACGTCCAGCTCCGGCATACCCACAATATTGTCAACCGGGAAGTTGAGGCCCGGTGCCTGATTGTCCATCCCGTCGATCATCTGTACGGTACGCGGGTTACCGGTTGAGTTGAATCCGCGGGTGTTGATCGATTTGAAGAGCAGGCCCTGGGTTGTCATGTCAACCCCTTTCATGTTGGCAAGGGCATCGTAGAAGGAAGGCGAAGCCGTCTCACGGATGGCACGGATGTCCATCTTTTCGACGGCTACCGGCGATTTCATGACACTTTCTTCCACGCGGGATGCGGCCACTACAACCTCCTGACCTAAAACGACCTGCTCTTTCAGCTGCAGGTTGATATCGGAGCGGTTGCCGGTAATGGTAATTTCCTGGCCTTCATAGCCAACGGAGGTAACAACAATATTGAACGGGGTCGGAACGCTGGTACTGAGCGAAAAATTACCTTTGGTGTCGGTAATCGTACCGATAACTTTACCTTTGATGGCAATACTTACCCCGGCAAGCGGTTCTTTGCTGATTCCATCAGTAATACGGCCCGACAGTTTGGTCTGAGCCATGGTTGTGAGCGTTAAAAAACAGAGAAAAACTGTTAAGAAACGGTTTAGCCACGTAGTTGTTCGTCTCATCGATAGATTGGTTTGTAGGTTGCTTATGAAGCATTAAGTAGTCACAAAACTAAAATTATTCTATTGATTTTGTTCAAAAAAATCTTTTTTTAATAGAAAAAATGGTTCGTGTATTGCTGCTCTCACATAGAAGTAAACGAATAAGTTTATATAACCATAGTTTGTTACTCAAAAGGGGAATTAGTGCTGTATTGATTCTCAGCATAACTGGTATTCTGGTGGGATGCCATCGTGGCCCTTATCAGATTACGGGAGGTTATGACGCCTTTCCGGCTCCGGCAGCACCTTCTTACGCCGATCAGCATGCCTGGGCTGCTTTACCTGACCGGCGTGATGCTGCTGATTCGATTCCGAAGGGGGCGACGGTAAAAGATGCGCAGAAAGACGCCGGCACCGATGTTTTCTTCATCCATCCGACGATCTATACCGGTAAGCAGCAGGGACCCTCTGCCTGGAACGCCGATATCACCGATGCCGTCATGAATAAGTGGGTTGATCAGTCAACGATCCTGAATCAGGCCTCGGTTTTTAACGGGTCGTGCCGGGTATTTGCCCCACGCTACCGGCAGGCACATTACTACTCGTTTCTGACGAAGAATAAGGCTGACAAGGAAAAGGCGCTCGCCTTGGCGTATGACGATGTAAAGGCGGCGTTCCTGTATTATATGGATCATTATAACCGCGATGCGGCCGGTAATCCGCGGCCGGTCGTGATTGCGGCCCATAGCCAGGGAACGGTACATGCGACACGGCTGCTGGCTGAGTTCTTTGATGGCCAGCCCCTGCGCCGGCAGCTGGTGGCCGCCTATCTGGTGGGCATTGCTACCCCGGCCGGCATATTTAAAACGATTCCCGCCGGAGAATCGCCGGACCAGACCGGCTGCTTTGTGTCGTGGAATACGTTTTCGCGTAACTACATCCCGACCTACTACGAAGACGGACTGAATAAGGCATTGTGTACAAATCCGCTGACATGGTCTTCGTCGGACACGTACGCCGGCTATGACCTTAACAAAGGTGGGGTAGGCCCGAAATTCAACCTGCTGGTGAAGCCGGCCGATGCGCAGGTGCATAACGGTCTGCTCTGGATCGGGCGTCTGCATGTACGGGGGGCCGCTTTACTCCGTACTAAAATCTGGCACCGTGCCGATTACAACCTTTTCTGGATGAATATCCGCGAAAACGTGGCGCAGCGGATCAGGGCCTATAACCGGCAGGCCATGCGCTGATAGCAGAAACCCATAACCCGAAAAGTGACCAATAGTAAGACTGGAAAAATAAAGACTGCTTTGTAGTTAAATAAATCAGACTATGGTTTACTTGAGCGCTTTGAGTTTGGCTTTTCGGTAGACCATATTGTTTTTTGCCCATATGTTTTTGTATAAATTGGATCAGGTCCTAATAATCTGACCAAACCATAAAGTTTTCGCTGATTTTCTTAACAAAATCGCATTTTTGTACGCTACTTTAGGTAGGAACTATTCAGATAAGACATTAGATCAATGAGCAATACGTACGTAGTCATTATGGCTGGTGGCATAGGAACTCGTTTCTGGCCGTTCAGCCGTACAACTAACCCGAAACAATTCCACGATGTATTAGGCACCGGCCGCACCCTGCTTCAACAAACCGCTGACCGTTTCGATGGCATTTGTCCGCCCGAAAATATTTACGTAGTTACCAGCGAGAAATACAAAGACCTGTGCCAGCAGCAATTGCCGCAGCTATCCGATGAGCAGGTACTTTGTGAGCCGATCGGACGCAATACAGCGCCTTGTATTGCCTATGCCTGTTATAAAATCCGGGAGCATAACCCTGACGCAAATATCGTTATCGCCCCTGCCGATCATATTATTCTGAAAGAAGAAGAATTCCGCCGTATTATCCGGATTGCCCTGAATGCAACGCAGGAGCGGGAAATCCTGGTTACGCTGGGGATTCAGCCAAGCCGGCCGGATACCGGTTACGGATATATTCAGTACCTGCCTGATACGGAAGGTGATCTGAAAAAGGTGAAAACCTTTACGGAGAAACCACATCTGGAGCTGGCGCAACAGTTTGTCGATAGCGGGGAGTTTGTCTGGAACGCCGGTATTTTCGTCTTTAACGTGAATGCCATCATCCGGGCGTTTGAGTCGTTTCTGCCGGATCTTGCCGAAGTATTTGAAGAAGGCAAGCCGTCATATTATTCGGATCAGGAAACCGCATTTATCGGCAAGGCTTATTCGCTCTGTAAAAATGTCTCGATTGATAACGGGGTGATGGAGCGGGCTGATAACGTTTATGTAGTACTGAGTGATTTCGGCTGGTCGGATCTGGGTACGTGGAAGTCGCTGTATGAGGTATCGGAAAAAGACGAGAGCCAGAACGTGATCGACGGAAAGGTAATGCTGTATAACACGAAGAACTGCATTATTAAGACACCGGCTAACCGGCTGGTAGCTATCAACGGGCTGGACGGCTACATTGTGGCCGAATACGACAACGTGCTGCTGATCTGCCGCAAGGACGAAGAGCAGAAAGTAAAGGATTTTGTTGCCGATGCCAAGGATAAAGGCGCGGAATTTGTATAACCGGCGTCGTAAAACATGAGTCATCCCGAATTTTGGGTTTGACAAAAAAGTGAAAACCTCCTGAA
>NZ_CAMFHL010000092.1 GCF_945952095.1 uncultured Arsenicibacter sp.
GCTGTGAGTGGTGCAGGGGTTTGGTCTCCACATACGGCGCATGTAGCTGGTTGACAAACAGCCTGACAATCATCGGCCGCAGGTGATGGCTGACCGACACGCCGATTACGTCGCGGTAAAACAGGTCGGGGTCAATCGTTTCGTTGGCGATATACTCGCTGTCGTGGTCAGGGGCAAGCGACAGAATCCGGTCGAGGGCAAGGTTATAGATGTGGTTGTTTTTCGGTCGGACTCCTACCGCAAACCACCGGTTTTTAAACTCTTTCAGCCACCAGACATGAAATAAGAACGTTTGAGGTTGCCGCGCCGAAAACGATTGATATTCCATCTGCACGGGATGTTTATGGATAATGGCCTGATAAAGCTCATCCAGAAAATGCAGCCCCTTTACGTTTTCATTCTTCTCAAAATCAATCACCGGAGCCGACTTCCGGGCCGTTGAATACACGTGGTCTTCCAGCTTCTGCACCACCTCGTTCAGTGCCGTAAAGTGCGAAAACCCCTTAAACTGTTTCAGCACCTCAACGGCTTCGTTCATGCGCGCCAGATCACCGTCCGACAGCGGAATATTCGTAATGCTGTAGGTCGGATCTTCGTAGGTATAATACTTTTTTTCCTGCACAATAATCGGGGCAAAATAGCCGAGTTTATCACTGCGCATCATGTGAATGTCGGCTTGCAGTGTCCGGCGGCTGATGCCTTTGTCGATGCCCTCATATTCGTAGAGGGCTTCTGATACACAGTCGATCAGGTCGTCGAGGGTCCACCGGCGCTGGCGGTTCCGGAGGCAGGCGTCGATGGCTTTGTAGCGGATCAGGGCGTTGCGGTTGGCAGGCATGGGAAAAATTTTTAGAGGAAAGTAGCTTTTTTTTTCATCTGCGCAAAAAGACTGCGCACTTGCTGCTAACCTTTGTCACGACGAAAGCAGTCAGTACCAAACCGGATGCGGGTATACGAGGCCCCATAGTGCCGGCATCGCTGATGACCGGTATGCTGTTGGGCTGATAGGTGATCGTCTCCATCTGTCCGTCAGAGGTTCGATTCCTCTTCCTGCTCCGGCAGGATAGCTCAGTTGGTTAGAGCAGCAGAACACGGGTATCCCCCGTTTCAGCCGAAGCCGGCCGCTTCTCAAATGGCCACGGTCCACGAAACCGGACAGGTGTATGCCGCGCGGGTTTAGCTTCGGCCAAACTCACAACCAGGCAGACGCCAGTAAACAAAGAATACCCGTTGCGCGCCGAAAGCGGTACCGGTCAACGTTGCGCGTCAGTGAAACGCGGCATCCACACCTGCCGTGAACACCGGCAACGACGTTGTCTGAGCCGCCGATACCGCCCCCGGGCACGTTGTTTCCGCACACGTCTGGTGTGCATACGCCTGTCGGTTTTGTACATAAACAGCAACCATTTACCAATCATACAACCATGAAAACTGTACGCATTTTATCGCATCAAACCGGATTAGTATTCAAACACGGCAACTTCGTGAAGACGTTACCGGCGGGCCATCACTGGCTCTGGCCGAACGAGGTTGTGTATGTTTACAATCAGGGCGAGCTACTGCAACAGCCACCGTATGATCTGGCCGTATTGCTGACTATACCGGAGATAGCGGCCCTGCTGGACGTGGTTGAGGTTAAAGACAACGAAATTGCCCTGCAATACGAAGGCAACTTGTTTATAAACGTGCTGCGCAAGGGGCGGTATGCCTACTGGAAAGGATTGAAGCAATACAGCTACCGCCACCTGGATATTACACAGCCGGTTATTCCGGCCGATGTCGATCTGGCGTCTTTGATGCCGGTGCCGTTGGGGGCCTATGTCCGCAGCTATTCGGTTGAGGGCCACGAACAAGGCGTTTTATTTGTCGACTGGACCTTCAGGGAGGTACTGAAGCCGGGGCAATACCACTGGTGGAAAAACAACACGCCGATTCATGTGCTGAAGGTTGATATGCGGCAGCAGCAGATGGAAGTATCGGGGCAGGAAATTCTGACGAAGGACAAGGCCTCGGTGCGGGTGAGTTTCTTTATCCAGTATCAGGTGCGTGATGTGGTCAGGGCGCTGGTCGAAAACAAGGAGTATGACCGGCAGTTGTACGTACTGATGCAGCTGGCCCTCCGCGAAACCATCGGGTCGTTGACCCTCGACGAACTGCTCGATAAAAAAGCAGAGATCGTGGACGGGGTGATGGCACAAACCGCCGGTCGGGCAACGGCGCTGGGCGTGGTGCTCAACGGCGGAGGCCTGCGCGATGTGATTCTGCCGGGCGATATGCGCGACATTATGAATCAGGTGTTGCTGGCCGAAAAAAAGGCACAGGCCAACAGCATCATGCGCCGCGAAGAAACGGCCTCGACCCGCAGCTTGCTGAACACCGCCAAACTGATGGAAGACAACGAAATGCTCTGGAAACTGAAAGAAATGGAGTATGTCGAAAAAATCGCCGATAAGATCAGCTCGGTTTCTGTATCCGGCAGCGGGCAATTACTGGATCAGCTAAAACAGATCTTTACGGCGTCAAAGTAGGATATGAAATGCTTATAGTACTGTTATTTTCAGGCGGGAATGTTTCTGAATTCGTTTGAAGTCAGCTTTGTTGAATGTGTATAATTCTTGACAGTACTTCTCGGCCATTGCTACATGCAGGCAGTCGTTAATGTTTTGAAATCCAATTGCCATAGCAAGAGAAATACCTCTTTGAAGATCATCAATTTGGTAAGCAACAGGCTGAAAAGGGAGAAAAGCCTGAATCATTGCCTGAATATTATCGGGCTTTTCTCCAAGTTTATGCAAGACGAAAGCTGTCTCTTGAAGGCATAGTAACGAGACAAAAAAACGTTCCTGCTGTGCTGCCTGCTGATAAAGTTCGTTAGCTAGCTGATGCTTGTCCACGTCCTGATTAACCAGAAAGTGGATAAGAACGTCAGTATCAAAATAAATCATAAAGACGCGTTATTCATTTCGTCGGCCAGCGCCGAAAGGTCCAGTTTTGGATCAACAGGCAATTGGCTAAAACGTTCGCGGATGGCAAGTGTTTGCTCATACAAATCACTTTGTGAAAGCGGCTTAAGAGGCGTAACGTCCTCTACAACAATACGTACCTGACGACTGCCGAACATGGCACGGATCGCCTTAATGACATTGGCATTAAGCTCATTCGCATTAAGCTGAAAGGTTTGTTGCATACAGAATTAACAGATAGTGCCTGAACAAATATAACGGGGTATTATCAAAACACAATATGGAAACAACCATAACACGGGAGGATTTACTGAGCCTCGGGCCCATTCCGGAAAACCTGCACGCTTCATTTCTGCGGGTTGCCAACGGACTGGTGACGCGGGCCGGATACCCGAAAGAAAAAGTCATGGGGTTGCTGGCGCAGATGCTCCGGAACCCGAAAAAATTTGCGTATTCAAAAAATAAAGTCACGAATCTGGCGCAGGCCATTTATGAACTCAATAAGCAGGGTGTTGCCGTACCGCTGAGCGAAACCGGTGCGGCATTCCTGCCGGCAGAACCAGCGCCTTATGTGTTGCCGGCAGACGGAAAGCAGGCCGAATCCAGCTATGATCTGCGCGAAGAAGCCCTTGCCTACACTATTTTCGGCAAGGAACATATCGAAGCCGGTGCACTGGCGCAAATGCAGACTGCTGCCAGCCTGCCGGTTTCGGTGGCGGGAGCGTTGATGCCCGATGCGCACCAGGGCTACGGCCTGCCCATTGGCGGAGTTTTAGCCACCGAACCGCATGCCATTATTCCGTATGCGGTCGGGGTCGATATTGCCTGCCGGATGTGTCTGTCGGTTTTCGATATCCGCCCCGACTACTTCAAACGCGAGCCACACCTGCTGAAAAAGGCGCTGGTGGAGCAGACGAAGTTCGGGATGGGGGGCGAAATCCGCGATAAGTTCGACGAAAGTGTCATGGACCTGCCCGAGTGGACGGCCACGAAAGTAATCCGTGATCTGAAAGACAAAGCCTACCGGCAGTTGGGTACGTCGGGGACAGGAAACCACTTTGTGGAGTGGGGTATTGTGGAAGTGGCAGAAGCGGATGAACTGCTGAATCTGCCGCCCGGTACGTATCTGGCCCTGTTGTCGCACTCCGGCTCCCGCGGATTCGGCGGGTCAGTGGCCAATTACTACTCGAAGCTGGCCATGCAGAAAACCAGACTGCCGAAGCAGGCCGCCCACCTCGCCTGGCTCGATCTGAATACCGAAGAAGGGCAGGAGTACTGGATTGCGATGAATCTGGCCGGTGAGTACGCCTCGGCGAATCACCACGAGATTCACAATAAAATCGCGAAGGTGCTGCGGGAGAAGCCGCTGGTGATGGTCGAAAATCACCACAACTTTGCCTGGCAGGAAACGCTGGCCGATGGTCGTGAAGTGATGGTGCACCGTAAGGGTGCAACGCCCGCCGGGCCGGATGTGCTGGGCATTATTCCGGGGTCCATGACGGCGCCGGGGTATGTTGTGCGGGGGCTTGGCCATGCGGGTGCTATCAACTCGGCATCGCATGGTGCCGGGCGGTTGATGTCGCGGACCCAGGCCTTCAGCCGGATCACGCAATCGCAGGTCAATAAAGTACTGGAAGCCGCCGGAATTCAGCTGATCGGCGGTGATTTAGACGAAGCGCCGATGGTGTACAAAGACATCAAAACCGTCATTGGTGCCCAGCAGGAGTTGGTAAAGGTGCTGGCTACATTCACACCCAAAATTGTCCGGATGGCGGACGCTAACCGCAAGGAAGGCCGCGAGGACTAAAAACGAAGCGGAGGCCTCAGGCCTCCGCTTTTGTGTTATTAAGGAGCAGGTACTGTCTGTACTTCGATTTTTGCACCGGCGGCCGTTGAAAAGCCGTATGATTTGATGAGATTCAACCAGGTCAGATCGCTCGGGTCCGTTGAGTTAGCGGCAATCTGGCGACTGAAATCAAGGTTTGTCTCGGTTAGCTTGTCGATAGTCCAGCTGTCAACAGAACCGTTGCTTGAGTTAATTGTAAAACCAGTCTCTGTGCTGTTGAATTTCCAGGTTCCTGTTGTTGAAGTCCCTGGCAGGACAACCTGAGAAAAGCCGCCGCCTGATTTAAAATCCATGTACGAAGCGGAGAAGTCAACCACGTTACCGGTGGTGGCTCCACGGGTATAGGCCGTAATCGG
This sequence comes from uncultured Arsenicibacter sp., assembly GCF_945952095.1. Lineage (GTDB taxonomy): Bacteria > Bacteroidota > Bacteroidia > Cytophagales > Spirosomataceae > Arsenicibacter. The sequence goes on from NZ_CAMFHL010000092.1 coordinate 5,166, forward strand.
AAGCGTACCCAGCGTCACCTTAGCTCCCTGAAACTGCCATTTCCGGGAGATTAATTCAGTCTTGGTTTTAGGTGTAGCCGTGTCTTCTTTTTTACAGCCAATTAATAGGGCTGTCATGACAATCAAGAGTGTGAGGAATTTTTGCATGGAGTTAACAAGTGATTGATTTTAAGGATTGCATTCTTGTCAAAGGTAATAATTTGATACAAAGTAAACGATTCTTCAGGCCTTCAATTGTCTATATTGCGCATGAGTAACGCCAAGGTTCCAGCCTTTGAGTACGATACGGGCAAAAATAAGCGCCTGCTGAATCAGCAGCATCAGCAGAATGGTCAGCCACGATGCCGTGCCGATCAGACTATCAAGCAAGAAATACGCTCCGAACAGTGCCGTGCCGATACCGATCAGGAGCCAGTAGCGGCCAAGCGTTGCCAGCGGATGCCGCAAGACCAGCCGGCCTGCTTTGCCAAACGCCCGTAAGCCGCCCTGTTCATCTTCCATGAACAGCAGCATTTTCGCATAATCGCTGATGCAGAGCACCAGTGTTGTCAGTACAAACCCAATCGCAAAACCGCCGGAGACGATCCAGAACAAACCGCGTTCAGTAAACTGCTCTTCGGTCAGAACGGCCAGTAAAATCCCTGCCAGCAGTGGTATCAGCAAGGCGGCCAGCAGGAAAGGTAGTGTAACGGCAAACAGCCGCAGGTACCGGCGGATATAATGGAGGCAGGCCTGCCAGAACAGGCTGACCGGCAGCGGGGCGGCTGGCCGGGCAAACACCATCAGGATACCCCCCGTAAACCAGATGCTTAGAAACAGGTAAACTATACCGGTCCAGCGGCCCACGCTCAGCAGCGGACTGATGGCTTCACCGTGTTCATGCATGAAATCCTGATATACGGTATAATCGAAACCTGCCAGCAGTTCGTTGAACGCCAGTGAATTGCCGTCGAGCCGGGTAAGTGTCGAGTACATCGGGAGGGCCACCAGCAGGCCGAGGACGGTTGACGTCAGATAGATCAGGATCAGGACGCGGCCGGAGCGCAGCGTTTGTCGTAAACTTGTCAGCATGGGTATGATGGGGTTATGCCAGCCAGGCCAGCCAGTGAAGCCAGTTTTGAATCCAGAAAAGTACTTTTGCCGCATACTTCGCCGCCGGTGCCGATGACGGCTGCCGGGTCAGGCTGTTGTTGTTGAAGTTCGTGTCGATATAAAGCTTTTGCTTCGGGTCGGCTTTTGCCCAGATCAGTTCTCCGGATTCGGTAACCGTGAAGGTTTTAGTCCGGCCTTTACCGTCCCAGAACAACATCAGTTCCTTGCCGTCGGCAAAATGCAGCAGTACATCAACCGGCATCCGCGCATCGCCCAGCCGGTCGACGCGCACCGTTGAGGTGTATTGTTTCCCCTGTTTTTTGCTGGAAACCGAGACGAGTTTATAGTCGCAGACATTGTCGCCATACAGTACCTGATCGAAAAACCAGTTCATGTCATTACCATACCGGAAACCGGTGCGGGCGGGGGCAATTTCGTTGACAATGGCGATGAAGCTGTTGGCATTCGGGTGTTTAAACTGCCAGCGGTCAAAATACGTCTGCATGATTTCGTCCATAACTTTCCGGCCCAGCAGCCCTTCCAGCGTACGGAGCCAGGTAGCGGTTTTGCTGTACGTCAGGACGCCGTAGTAGTTGTCCGGCAGTTGCCAGGTGTTCCCGAATGAAGGACCAATGGCCGGATTGTCGAGGTGTACATAGCCGTCGCGGGAGTTTTCCAGATCGCCGAGCCGGTAGCCGAACAGGTCGGCAGCCGACGTTTTGGGGCCATAGGTTTCGTCCATGATCCGGCCTTCGTAATACTGGTTAAACCCCTCGTCGAGCCAGGCTTCTTCAAACTCATTGCTGGCCAGCAGCTGCATAAAATACTGGTGGCCGAACTCATGCACGGTCACTATTTCCGGCATCCGTATGCCCTTCGGAATTTGCCAGGCCGTACCGGCGGTGATAAACGTCGGGTATTCCATCCCGGCCGCGCCCATGGCATGGATGGGCGGGTCAACTACGGTCAGGTTGGGAAACGGATATTTACCGAGGTATTTATCAAAATACGCCAGGGCGGCCGTGGCAGCATCAATGTGCCGCTGCGCCTGATCCGCGTGTTCGGGCTGGAGCAGAACCGTAATTTTAACGTGCTTCCACTGGCTGGTTGCTTCCTGAAAATGAGGGGAGGCAGTCCAGGCAAAATCCACGACATCTTCGGCATGGTAGCGCAGGGTTTTGGTGCCGTTTTTGTGCATGACCTCTCCCTGCATAAGGCCGGTGGCCTCTACCCAGTACTCCTTCGGCGTGGTAATGTCAACATCGTACACGCCGTAATCGGCATAAAACTCCGAATGGGCGTGAAACTGATGGCAGTTCCACTGGCCCTGCCGCGCGTAACGGGTACCGGCCGGTTCATAGACCCCGATTTTCGGAAACCACTGGCCGACCAGGAAGAAATCGCGGCTGAAGCCGGTGCGGGCAAAAATCTTCGGGAGTTTGGCCTCAAACGCTATGTCGAGCGTAATGCTCTGGCCCGGACCAAGGGGCTTACTCAGCGGCACACGGATCACCGTGCGGTCATCGGTGTTCAGGTCGTCGGGCTGGATAAACTGCCAGGCCAGCGCCTCGCCGCCTTGTACCTTCATGGATTTGAGGTTTGTCCAGCCCCACGCCTCCTTGTCGTCGGCGTCGATGTAGTCGCCCCGCAGCTGGCCGCCGGATTCACGCATGAAGGTAGACTTCCGGTCTTTAAATGCATTCAGGTAAAGGTGAAACTGCAATTCGCGGATAACATCACCGGAGGTATTGCGCCAGGTCAGCGTTTCCTGACCTGCCAGGCGTTTGGTTGCCGGGTTAAGGCTGACCCTGATCTGATAGTTGGCAATACGGGGGCTCAGGGGCGCCGGAAAAATGGGTTTCGGTGCCGGCAACTGCCCGTACGACAGGAGCGGCAGAAGACATAATCCAATCCGGAAAAGCCGGTAGAACGTGTGCATGAACGTAGCGGTTTAGTAACTGCAATCTACAAAAAACAGGTTCCGGACGCTTGTATTATGGTATGAAAGTGAGTTAATACAGCGATCGGCCAAAATATCAACTAAACACTAAACGTTTGGTTCTGTTGTTAATCTAACAGATGCGCTGTACCAGACAGGTACGTTGCTAACGGAATAAGGCTATGAAAAGGATTGTCCTGGCGGTCATGCTGGCCGGAATCACAGGTGGAGTATATGGGGTGCAGGCGCGTCCGGTCCGCACAATGCGGGGAGATACGGCCATGCCGGTTGAAAACCGGAGAATGCCCCGGCCGGCGATAATTCCGGGGGCTGGCCTTGATACAACCCTGAGCCGTTTGCCGGCGCAGGATCAGGGAATTCATGCGGTCGTGCCGGACTGGCTGCGGAACCGGAGTACCAGCCGGCCACTGTATATTATTGACGGGAAAGTGGCCACGGTGAGCCAGATGAAAGCACTGCGGGCAGATGATGTCGTGTCAGTAAATCAGATGGATGGCCGGCGGGCCCTGACTACCTACGGATCAAATGCCCGCAACGGACTGGTCATGATTACGACCAGAAAGGGAATGTAATACTTAGCGCAGATCGACTACTTCAACGCCCGGGTATCTGGCCTTGTCGAAGACAAAATAGCTGTCGGTTACCCCGGCGTTTGGTACGAATTTATTGATTGCGTAGCTGGTTTTCTTACCGGTTTTGTCGGTAGTTGTCCAGCTGCGTACCGATTTGTCGGCCTTATCCACGTTTATCTGGATTTTGCTGATCTGGGCATTTTTCTTTTCCGGCGTCAGCTCAATCTGTTCGAGCGTGCGGGCACCTTCTTTTTTCTCACCCACAAACCGGTAGTTGAATCCTTTGTTGTAAATCGTGTAAATCCGGGCAGGGTTGAGGTCGCTGTTATCCGAGCCGTCGTAATCCTGCACGTTTACTTCGTTTGATTCCTTTACGTAGGTGTGCATGGTTTTTCCATCATTAAAAACCTCCTGTCCACCCAGTTTCAGCCGGAATTTAGTATCCTTAACTGTCAGATCTCCTTTATACGATTCCTTTGCGCCAGCCCCTTCGGTCGTAAACGTAAACGCTGCCTGATATGTCTTCAGCGTTTTATACTTTTTGCTCATTGCATCCAGAATGTCTTTTGCGCGCTTGTCCTTTTGGGCAGCAGCCGAACCGACAAAGCCGGCCACCAGACAGAATAGCAGCATTAATCTTCTCATTGTCAAACGTCAGGTTAGTGAATTTGCCGTAAAATTGGCAATACATTTAATGTTAGACAGCTAACAACCGGAAAAAGTTTAATTTTTGTTTCCTTTACTACTGATCCCGCAACTTGCGGAGAACTTCTTCCAGATGCTGCGGATCCGAGATAAGCACTTCCCGGGCCTTGCTGCCTTCAAACGCGCCGACAATACCGGCCGCTTCCAGCTGATCGATCAGCCGGCCGGCGCGGTTGTAGCCCAGTTTCAGGCGGCGCTGAATGAGTGAGGTACTGCCTTGCTGGTGAATCACAACCAGGCGTGCGGCTTCGTCGAACATCACATCGCGGTTGCCCAGGTCGATTTCCCGCTCCTCAATGTCCTGACCGCCTTCATCGCCGACGTATTCCGGCAGGGCATAGGCTTCGTCGTAACCGCGTTGTCCGCTCACAAAATCACACAGCTCGTCGATTTCTTCGGTATCGACAAACGGGCACTGCAACCGGATCAGGTCGGAGTTGGACGACAGCAGCATATCGCCCATACCGACCAGCTGTTCGGCCCCGCCCGTGTCCAGAATCGTCCGCGAGTCGATTTTCGACGTTACCTTGAACGACAAACGAGCCGGGAAGTTGGCCTTGATCAGACCGGTAATGACGTTGACCGATGGCCGCTGCGTGGCAACCACCAGGTGAATACCGATGGCGCGGGCCAGCTGGGCGAGCCGTGCAATCGGCTGTTCGACCTCCTTGCCGGCGGTCATCATCAGGTCGGCCAGCTCGTCAATGATCAGAACGATGTACGGCATGAACCGGTGACCTTTTTCCGGATTCAGCTTGCGGTTGGTAAACTTGGTATTATACTCCTTGATGTTCCGGACACCGGCGTCTTTCAGCAGGTTATAGCGGTTATCCATCTCCACACACAGCGAATTCAGGGTATTCACCACCTTTTTCGTATCCGTAATGATGGCCTCTTCGCTGTCAGGAAGCTTGGCCAGGAAATGCCGTTCGATCTTGTTATACAGGGCCAGTTCCACCTTTTTCGGGTCAACCAGAACCAGTTTCAGGTGGGCAGGGTGTTTTTTGTAGATCAGTGATGTCAGCAATACGTTCAGACCTACCGACTTACCCTGACCTGTAGCACCCGCCATCAGCAGGTGGGGCATTTTGGCCAGGTCGGCGATGTAAATCTCGTTGGAGATGGTTTTGCCGAGAATGACCGGAAGTTCAAAATTGCTTTTTGAAAACTTCTCATTGGTGATCACCGACCGCATCGAAACCATTTCGCGGTTTTTGTTCGGCACCTCAATCCCGATGGTTCCCTTGCCTGGCATCGGGGCAATAATCCGGATACCGAGTGCCGAAAGGCTCAGGGCAATGTCGTCTTCCAGACTTTTGATTTTGGAAATACGCACCCCGTCGGCCGGAATAATCTCATACAGCGTAACCGTCGGCCCGACTTCGGCAAAGATTTTCTTGATGCCGATACCGAATTTCAGCAGCGTGTCCTCAATCCGGTTTTTATTTTCGGTGAGCTCAATTTCGGATACCTGTGCGCCTTTGCTCGGGTAATCCGTCAGCAGCTCGACGCCCGGATACTGATAGTGTGGCAGGTCGAGCGTGGCGTCATACGGCCCATGCTCTGCCACAAGGCTGTCGCTGCTGGCCTCACCAACCGGCACATCAAAGGTCGGGGCTACCGGCTCCTGCGTCTCACCAGGCTGTTTTACCACAAAATCACTGGCGGGAGCCGTTGCGGCAGGTACCGGTTTACCGTTTTTCGGCGGATCATCAAACGAGATAATCCGGCTGGTACGAGCTGCTTCACCGGCGGTAACTGCCGGTTCGGGCTCACTGGTCACTGCTGCTGCTACCGGCGCGGCTACCGGTGCCGCACGAACGTCGGGTTCCGGTTCAGGTACCGGCGGTACGGCAACCGGCGGCGCAGGGGTTGCGACGGGCTTGCCGTTTGCTACCGGTTTAGCGACCGGTTTTTCGGCTTCTTCTTCGTCTTCATAATCCTCAATCGCATCGTCCTCGTAATCATCGGTATGCGCCGGTTTCAGGTTTGGCCAGTTAATTTTCCAGTTAAACGACCAGGATGCGGCGTCGAAATAGAAAATGATGAATACAAACAGCAGGAAGCCGATCAAAACGATGCTGCCACCGCCCAGCAACGTAGCCAGTACCTGGTTTATCTCATAGCCAACGCCCCCGCACCATACGCTGGCGCTGGAGACACTCCCCGTAATACGGACAAAATAACCGATAAACAGGCTGGTCCAGATCGTAAAGAACAGCATCCCTTTGGTGAGACGGGCGAGCGGCAGCAGTTCGCGGCCGAACGTAAGTTTCCAGCCAGCCAGAAAGACCACAACCGGGAGGCCAAGCGCCCCAACCCCAAACCACCGGAACACAAATACGTGGGCAATAGACGCGCCGGCGAGTCCCAGCCAGTTTTTGGTTTCGGGAGCGGCGTCCTGTGCTGAATCGTTGACGGCTGCGCGGACCACACTCTGGTCGGCGGGGCCGTGGAGCAGATAAGAAATAAACGCGACAAATAAGCCAATGCCAATCAGAATAAGTAAAACCCCGAATGCGAGCGTAGACCGGTGATCATAAATCCAGCGGTCGAGCCTGCTCACCCAATCCGTTTTACCGGCTTTAGATGACTGTGTTTGTTGTTTAGTCTGTTCACGTTGGCGTGGGGTATTTTTTCCGGCTGGTTGCTTGGCCATATAGGTTAGGTCAATGACTGATGAGGTAAATTTCCGGCTTTTTAACGAAAAAACAGTGCCCCGATACCTGTGCGGTTATGTAGTTTTTTTATCGGCAACGGCAACTTCCTGCTTATTACCGGGAAGCAGTCACCAAGCCTTTGCAGATATTTTTTACAAGGCCCGGCCCTTCGTAAATGAAGCCGGTATAGACCTGCACGAGGGCGGCTCCGGCGTCGAGTTTTTCCCGTGCATCAGCCGCCGTAAAAATACCGCCGACCCCGATGATCGGGAACGCACCCTGCGAATGGGTATGCAGGTACCGGATCACTTCCGTTGAACGGCTGCGGACCGGTGCTCCGCTCACGCCACCGGCTCCGATGGCGGCCACCTGTTCGGCGTCCGTCCGCAGGTTGTCGCGGCTGATGGTGGTATTGGTCGCAATAACGCCCGCAATCTGTGTATCGCCGACGATGGCAATAATATCATCCAGCTGGCTGTCGGTCAGGTCGGGGGCAATCTTCAGCAGAATAGGTTTAGGCGCTGGTTTTGCCTTGTTTTCCTGCTGTAATGCCTGGAGAATCCGGGTAAGCGGTTCACGTTCCTGAAGATCGCGCAGGCCGGGCGTATTGGGCGAGCTGACGTTGACCACGAAATAATCTACACTGTCGAACAGCTCACGGAAGCTCAGCAGGTAATCAGTCAGGGCGTTTTCATTGGCGGTATCTTTATTTTTACCGATGTTGCCGCCGACGATAATGCCTTTCCGGCGTTCGCGCAGCCGTTGGGCGGCCGGTCCGGCACCTTTGTTGTTGAACCCCATCCGGTTGATCAGTCCGCCGTCGGCTTTGAGCCGGAACAGACGCGGCAGCGGGTTGCCGGGCTGCGGGCGGGGCGTAACGGTACCGATTTCGATAAAGCCGAACCCGAGGTCGCTGAGTTCATTGATCAGTTCGGCGTTTTTGTCAAAGCCGGCGGCCAGGCCTACCGGATTCGGAAAGGTAATGCCAAAGACCGTGCGTTGCAGCGATGGGTCGGTGACGACAAACTGTTTGCGGGCCAGCCATGACATGCCGGGAATCGACAGAACGAATTTTAACGAGCTGGTAGCAAAGTGGTGAATCGTTTCGGCGTCGAAACGGAAGAGAATGGGGAGCAGCAAGCGTTTGTACATGCTGCAAATTTACGAGACAGGAAACAGAATGCCCATACTTTTTGCATCTGCTTCCTGTCGTTAGGCCGTAAGGCTAAAGCATTTCGCTTTTGGCCAGCATCTCGCGCGCTACCGTATCATCCTTGCGGACATGCGGGCGAATGATGATCCGCGTACCCCGATCATAGGTGAAGAACCGGTAGAGCCAGTTGCTCAGGACAACAAGTTTGCTGCGGAAACCGATCAGGTACCAGATATGCACAAACAGCCAGGCTATCCAGGCTACAAAACCGCTCAGGTGCAGTTTTTTCGGCAGATCAGCTACGGCGCGGTAACGCCCGATAATGGCCAGTGACCCCTTATCGAAGTACTTAAATGGTTCCGGCGCCTGCTGTTTGCTGAGCCGGAGCAGGTTTTTGGCCAGTAACGAACCCTGCTGAATGGCAGGCTGCGCCACGCCGGGGTGCCCGTTCGGATAGTCGGTTGTTTTCATCAGCGCCACGTCGCCGATGGCAAATACGTCGCGGGTGCCGTTTACCTGACTGATTTCGTTAACCAGAATCCGCGACCGTTCGATGGCGTCGGCCGGTAGCCCGTCAATGAGCGAGCCCTGAACACCGGCCGCCCAGATCAGGGTCTGGGTCCGGATCTGTTCGCCGCCTTTGAAGGTAACCGTCTCGCCGTCGTAGCTTTCGACCATGGTTTTTACCTTGATATGAATGCCCATTTCGTCCAGGTACTTCCTTGTTTTTTCGCTGGCTTCGGGCGACATCGGCGGCAACACCCGATCCAGCCCTTCGACCAGATAAATGTTCATCCGCGAAAAGTCGAGGCCCGGGTAGTCCGATGGCAGCACGTGTTTCCGCATTTCGGCCAGGGAACCTGCCAGCTCCACACCGGTCGGACCGCCGCCTACAATCACGAAATTGAGCAGGGCCTGCCGGATGTCGGGGTCTTTGGTCATGCTGGCCTGTTCGAACGACTGAAGCAGCTGACTGCGCAGGTTCAGGGCGTCGGTCATCTGTTTCATCGGAAAGGCATTCTGCTGAATCTGCTTGTTGCCGAAATAGTTGGTTTTTGAGCCGCTGGCAATCACCAGATAGTCGTAAGGCAGTTCGCCGATCAGCGTCCTGACCACCTTCCGGGTGGTATCGACGCCGGTTACCTTCACCAGCCGGAAATGAAAATCATCGCAGTCGTCGAAGAGTTTCCGGAGCGGTTCGGCAATGGCATCCGGTTCAAGCCCGGCCGTCGCTACCTGATAAAGCAGGGGCCAGAACCCGTGATAGTTCTGCTTATCGAACATCACAATCTGGAAATCGTCACTCTTCAGGTTTTTGGCAAGATTGATACCCCCGAAACCCCCGCCGATAATGACGACGCGCGGCTTTTTGGTATCCGGTATATTAAGCGAAAGTTGATCGTATTGAAGCATGGCTGTATTCGGTTGAGTCTTAACAAAGCCACTGATTATGCGTACTTTGTGTTTATAGATATAACAAAAAAGGTTGGTGTGTGGTGCTAAAAAAGCGGTGAAAATGATGTATTGGGAAAGGCTTAAGGACTTTTAACAAAAACTTCTTCCAACTGTCCTATACCACTCCGGGTCCTGTCAGCGTTACAGCAACACACACATGATTTACTTTTTATGCGATTAACGTTTCCTCTTTTCTTTTTACTAAGCCTGTGCGGACTCCACACGTTTGCGCAGCAATCCGACAGAAATCTGATAACCGTCAGCGGGTATGTGCGCGAGGCAGGGAGTCAGGAGGCCCTGATCGGGGTGAATGTCTATCTGGCGCAGACAGCGGCGGGGGCGCGTTCGGTTGGGACTACCACGAATACGTACGGGTTTTACTCGATGACGCTGCCCGCGCAGGATTCCGTCCGGCTTAATTTTTCGTTTGTGGGCTATGGTCTGGAAGAACGGACGGTTGGCCTCCGCCAAAACCGGACGGTCAATGTGCTGCTGACGCCCGGCAAAACGCTCACGGAAGTCACCGTAACATCGACCCGGGAAGCTGACCGCGTCAGTGAAAGTGCGCAGATGAGCCAGATCGATGTGCCGATTTCGCAGATTAAGAAAATACCGACCCTACTGGGTGAAAAGGACGTGTTGAAGGTGCTGCAACTGATGCCGGGCGTACAGAAAGGCTCCGAAGGGCAGACCGGTGTGTATGTGCGTGGGGGAGGCCCCGACCAGAACCTGATCATTCTTGACGACGCCATTGTTTATAACGCCAACCACCTGTTCGGATTCTTTTCGGTCTTTAACGGTGATGCGCTCAAAAGTGTGGAACTGACCAAAGGCGGTTTCCCAGCGCGGTTTGGCGGCCGGCTGTCGTCGGTGATTGACCTGAATATGAAGGAGGGCAATAAGGAAAAACTGCACGGCGAAGGGGGGATCGGCCTGATCTCGTCGCGGCTGACGCTGGAAGGGCCGCTCAAGCGGAAGCGCGACTCCACCGCCCGGTCGTCGTTTCTGGTTTCCGGCCGGCGTACGTACCTCGATGTGCTGGCGCGTCCGTTTATTACCGCTGCCACTAAGGGCGAATCCGTGGCTGGTTATTACTTCTATGACTTTAATGCCAAGGTAAATTATGATTTCGGGCCTAAAAATAAGCTGTATCTGAGCGGGTATTTTGGCCGTGACCGCTTCTATTTCCGCGAGAAAGACCAGAATCCGAATAGCAGTGGCGGGCAAAGCGAAGCGGGGTTGTTCTGGGGCAACAGCACCGGTACACTGCGCTGGAACCACCTGTTTAATGAAAAACTGTTTGCCAATACCTCGCTGATTTTCAGTGATTATAAGTTTCAGATTTTTTCGAACGAGGAGTCCACCCGGTCGGGCGGGCAGACAGATGTCTACCGGCTGCGGTACAATTCCGGCATCCGGGATTTTTCCCTTAAATATGACCTCGATTATTACCCGAGTCCGCAGCATTCGCTGCGATTCGGGCTGCTGAGCATCTACCACCGGTTTACGCCGAGTGCTATCGTCCTGCGCGATTCGCAGAAGGAGCAGTTCCGGCAGGCTATTGACAATATCGATGTGCTGGAGTCAGGGGTTTATGCCGAAGACCTCTGGAAACCGACTGATCAGTGGCGGATTAATGCGGGCATGCGCCTGAGCCATTACTGGCATAAAAACGTCAGCTATGTGCGCCCCGAACCGCGGATTTCGGCCGCTTACCGCCTCCGGCCCTCGCTCTCGCTGAAAGGGTCGTATGCGCTGATGAATCAGTATGTTCATTTGCTGTCGAACACCGGTATCGGTCTGCCAACGGATCTGTGGGTGCCAACCACCGACAGGGTGAAGCCACAGCAGTCGCAGCAGGTGGCGGTCGGGATCGCGAAGGATTTCGACCGGAGCTGGCTGGGCAAAGGTGTCACGCTGACCGTCGAAGGGTATTACAAAACAATGGCCAACATCATCAACTACCGCGAAGGGGCCAGTTTTCTGCTCATCAACAATCCGGAGTCGGCAGAACAGGTGCGCTGGGAAGATAACGTTACGAGTGGTAAGGGCTGGTCCTACGGCGCAGAATTTCTGTTGCAGAAAAAGGTCGGCCGCTTTTCGGGTTGGCTGGGTTATACACTCTCGTGGACGCAATGGCAGTTTGCCGAGCTGAACTTCGGTAAAAAGTTCTTCCCGCGTTACGACCGCCGCCACGATATGTCGGTGGTTGGTATTTATGAAATCAGTCCGAAAATTACCCTCTCGGGCACATGGGTATACGGCACCGGCCAGGCCCTGACCCTGCCGATCGGTCAGTATAGTGCGGTTGAAAACGGGTTTCCATATGGCTCAAGGCCATTGAACGGTATTTCCCTGAACCCCATGAGTGCTTTTGGTAAAGTAAATGATTACGGTCCCAAAAACAGTTTTCGCGCAGAGCCCTACCATCGCTTCGACATTGGTATCCAGTTTCACAAGAAAATGAAGCGCCACGAACGGACCTGGGAGTTTAGCCTGTATAATGCCTACAACCGGCGTAATCCGTTTTTTTATCAGCTGACTACAAAATACGATAGCCAAAACGGACCACCCAAAACGGTTCTGCAACGGGTATCTGTATTTCCGGTAGTGCCTTCATTCAGTTATAATTTCACATTTTAAGCCAGCCCGCCATGATTCGTTATGTATTCTTAAGTATACTCCTCAGCCCGGTTCTGTTTATGACAGGCTGTAGTAGCCTAGTGCAGGATGTGCCGGACGCAAAAGTGCCGCAGGAACCGCAAAAGCCTGTAATTGTCGGGTTTATCTCACCTCAGGACAGTGCTGTAGGTGTTAGTATTCAGCTTACAAAACCTGTCTTAGGTACATTGACTGCGAACAGTATTGTTTCCGGAGCGGTTGTCACTATTTCGGAGGGAAACCGGTTCATGGCATTACCGTTTGTGCCGGGATCGGAAGGTGTTTATCTGGCCAGGACCCGAAATCTGCGGATCGAGGCCGGTAAAACATATAAGCTCTTCGTTACGATGCCTACCGGACAAACTTTGTCGGCAACGGCTAAAGTGCCTGAACCAATAGCTATTCAGGAGGTTGTTTTAGATTCGGTTCTGGCGCGGGATTTCGGGAGCCTGCCGACTTACCGCTATACTGTCCGGTTTAAATGGCGTGATCCTGCCGGTGAGGCAAATTATTACCGTATCAATGCTGATCAGCTTTTTTCAGAGAAAGTAACCACCGGTCCGAATAATCAGACGCAGGTCATAACGTCTGCTCAGCGAATATCATTTTTAAATCAGGACGGCAGGTATGTAGTAAGCGATGTTAACCAGGACGGAGAGCCGTTAACCTCTGCAACAGGCTATTACAATAAGTATGTCATCAGTTATAGTACAAACGGAGCTACCCGGGCACCGGGGGGACCGGTAACACTTTACTTATTGAATACTGATAAGTCTTATTATGATTACCACAGTGCACTGAACCGCTACAGTGATGCAGACGGAAATCCGTTTGCGGAGCCGGTTCTACTGCCTGGCAACATCGAAGGAGGGGGGCTCGGGTGCTTTGCTGCCTTCAACCAGTCGGTGGTGCGGTTTACACCAAAATAAAGGTAAGATCAGGGCCGGAGCAATCTGGCCCTGATCATTTCAGGGCATCGTCGTATCGTTGGCATCTGCCAGCAGTTGCGGGTACTTTTTCCGCAGCCGGTACCGTGTCTTCTTGAGCGATTCCGGTGAAATAGCCAGCATATTGGCAATATTCCGCGACGGCAGCTGCAGGTGCTGAAGGGCCAGCAACCGCGTTTCGGCGGGGGTTAGGTCCGGATAGCGGCTCCGCAGCTTGGTGAAAAACTCCGGAAATACCTTGTCAAAACGCGTTTTAAACTCTTTCCAGTGATCTTCGGTCAACAAAATACTTTCATGCAGGCTGCGGATGGCAGCGGGCTCCTGCGCCGGTTCTGCGCTATCCGGCTGTTGTCCGGTTGCTGATTTAAGCCGGAGCGTGATGTCTTCAATCAAGGCATTGCGCTCATTCAGAAAGCGGACATATTCCTCCAGCTGTTTGGTTGCGTTGGCCAGTTGTTCTTCCGTTTGCCGCTGCCGGATTGCCTGTTGCCGGATGGTCTGGTGGCGGCGTTTGTTCAGCCAGAAGAGCAGGCCGGTGAAAATGACGATCAGCGCGCCGATAATCAGGTTTCGGCGCAGAACAGCACGTTGTACCTTCTTTTGTCCGGCTAAATATTTCTCTGCCTGAAGGGTGCTCTCCAGTACTGTGATTTTCTTGTAGTCAAATTCCTGCTTCAACGAATCTTTAAGCGCCAGAAGCGAGTCCTTGTACGCCGCGGCCTTCCGGAAATCACCGGTTTTGTGGTGATAAAGGCCTAACGTCTCATATCGGATCAGGTCATAGCCGGGGTGCGTCCACACAGGCATCACCACGGCCGGAGGAGCCAGATAGGTTTTTGCCTTACTGACAGAATCGAGGTGCAGAAGCGCATTGGCGGCATAAAACCGGCTGATAACCGCATTCTCAGGAATTACTTTTTCGTTGGTCCGGATATCCTGATATAAAAAGGGGAGCGCTTCTCTATAGTTGCCCTGAAGGCGTAGTACATTGCCCAGATTACCTGTAATTAAGGCTTCGTAATCCTGCCGCTTCTCTTGCCTGCATGCCCGGACACCTGCCTCAAAAGCCGTTTTTGCTTTGTCAAAGCGTCTCATTTTCAGGTAGGAAAGTCCAAGGTTATTCCATACGCCGGAACGGGCAAAGATATCGGAGTGACCGTGTTTCAGCGCCAGACGTGAGTAATAGGCAGCCGTGTTGTAATCTTCGTAATAGTAATAGACCTCGAAAAAACCTTTTAAATAAAACTGAGGCAATGCCGATGGATCAGGATACGCTTGGTCAAAAATGGCCTTTGCCCGGAATAGGTCGGGCAGGGCTTTACTATACTGATTAGCATAGAATGCGGCCATTCCTTTCATGTAAAATAAATAGCCTTTCAGGTCTGTATACGGCGATTGCTCGACGTAGGCTGTCAGCGCAGCGTCCTGTTTCAGATCTGCTTTATTTAGCTGCTGATGCTGGAGACCGACAACGTGAACGTAATGTGCTAACCGGTTGTCGCCCAGGGTAGCTGCTGTCGTCTGCAGGCTGTCAAGGTAGGATGGGCGCAGGTACACAATCCCTGTCCGGAATACTATGTTGAGTAACTGTTCGATCCGCTGATCGGGGGTAAACCGGGCAAGCTCCTGTACACGCAGTGGGGGCTGACTATAAACGTATGGTAGTAAAAAGTAGAGTAGGCCGGTAAGTATAGCTATCTTTCTGTGTGTCCTTCGGGTAAAAGCGTAAAGAGAATACTCAGTAAAGATGATTTTACACATACGGTAGATCCTGATCAGCCTGTTAGGGGCTTACACAAAGGTATAAAAAAAGCGATGGCACAACTGAACCAGTTGTGCCATCGCTTCTAGTAATCAGGGACTGACTTATGCTTCAGCGCTGTTCATCACCTCTGTTTGCTTACGGATCGACTCCATGTGAATGATCTTGTAGATCTCTTCAACCAGCTCCGGATACAGACCGAATTTCTTCGCCTGCTCGGTACGGGTATTCAGAATCTCCTTCCAGCGGTCAGGCTGGAACAGGGTCACGTTGTTATCGCGTTTGTATTCGGCCAGTTTCTCTACCAGAGCCATACGGGCCGCCAGCATCTCTACCAGTTGACGGTCTGTATTGTCAATTTTCTGGCGGAGTTGTTCCAGAGCCCCTTTAAACTCAAGGTTTTCTGACTGTACCGTACGGATGTGCAGGTGGTCCAGCATTTCGCCGAAAGCGGCAGGTGTCAGCTGCTGAGCAGCGTCACTCCATGCTTTGTCCGGGTCAATGTGCGATTCCACGATCAGACCGTCATAGTTCAGGTCCATCGCCATCTGTGCCAGTTCGTACAGGTATGCACGCTTGCCGGCCATGTGGCTTGGGTCACCGATCATTGGCAGTTGCGGGAAGATCGACTTCAGTTCGATCGCCAGCTGCCACATCGGGATGTTGCGGTACTTGCTTGATTCGCCTGTTGAGAAACCACGGTGAATGGCACCCAGCTTGGTGATACCGGCTCCGGCGATACGCTCAAACGCACCTACCCAGAGAGCCAGATCCGGGTTAACCGGGTTTTTAATCAGTACCGGAACGTCAACACCACGCAGGGCGTCAGCAATTTCCTGTACGTTAAACGGGTTAACCGTCGTACGTGCGCCGATCCACAGAATATCTACGCCATATTTCAGGGCTAATTCAATGTGCTCAGGCGTTGCCACTTCCACAGCAAACGGCAGTCCCGTTTCTGCTTTAGCGCGCTGAATCCACGGCAAAGCCGCTTCGCCCATGCCTTCAAAACTGCCTGGACGTGTACGGGGTTTCCATACACCGGCCCGAATGACATGAACCGCGTTTTGTTGCGCCAACTGGCGTGCGGTTTCACAAAGTTGTTCTTCGGTCTCTGCGCTACAGGGACCCGCAATAATTAGAGGTTTGCCGTCGGTCTTGATCCACGATGCTAACGGCTCAACGGCTAAATCTGGCTTCATGACAGATAAAAACAAGTTATGTACTCAACTACCTTAACTAGGAACTTTCAATTTAAATTTTTGGTATATTTGCAAGTGAAACCACTGTGTTTCAAGTTGATTTCATCATTTGTATTGTACGATTATTAGTCTGTTGAAGTAGTAGCGTTTAGGTTGATTAACCGAATATACCGAAATTTCGTTTAACTTTCGGAGCTGTTTAAAAAACCGCTGTATTATTCATTGCTAATCGCTCCTTCAGCGGCACAAACGTATGTCGAACCGCAGTAATTCAATGCTAACGACTGTCCAAAGACTTGCCGACCCACAATCGGGCGAGGCTAGTCCTGTCTCATTTGAGGACACTTCAATTGCTTTTTTATCCCAGTCCGACTTTAAATTAAAGAAAACGTACTGGCTCTTTGCGTTGATGAATAAGGGATGGCTTGTAAAAGTAGGGACTTTTTTTATAAAAATTGCCCTTAAGTTACAGTTACCCATCAAAAAAATCATCAAAACGACAATTTTCGAACAGTTCTGCGGCGGGGAAACCATCCGCGACTGCGAAAAGACGATTCAGACGCTGCACAACGCCCGCGTCGGAACCATTCTCGACTACTCTGTGGAAGGAGAAGACAACGAAAAGAGTTTCGATGAGACGGTTCTGGAAATTATCCGGACCATCGAACGGGCACACGATTCTGTGGACATTCCCTTCTCTGTCTTTAAGGTAACCGGCGTAGCCTCAACGGAACTGCTTGAAGCAGTGCAGTGTGGTGACCCGCTCACCGATGAGCAGAAAGCGGCTTTCGAACGGGTACGCCAGCGGGTAGATGCCCTCTGTCGCCGGGCCTATGAGAAGAACGTGAAAATCTTTGTCGATGCCGAGGAAAGCTGGATTCAGGATACCATTGATATGCTGGCGTATGAGATGATGGACCGGTATAACCACGAAAGTCCGATTGTCTATAACACCTTCCAGATGTATCGCTGGGAAATGTACGATAAGTTTGTGAAGGCAACTGAACAGGCGCGTGCGCACGGCTATGCCCTCGGTGCAAAACTGGTGCGGGGCGCTTATCTGGAGAAAGAACGGATCCGGGCTCACGAAGGTGAATATCAGGACCCGATCCATGCTACCAAACAGGATACAGACCGCGATTACAACCGGGCAATCGACTATGCGCTCGAGCACCGCGATGTTATCTCCATTTGTCTGGGTACGCACAACGAGTATAGTTGTCAGTACACGATTCAGAAAATGAAGGACATGGACATTGCCGGTAACGACAAGCACATCTGGTTTGCACAGCTTCTGGGTATGAGCGATAATATTTCGTTTAACCTGGCGAATGCCGGCTATAATGTCGCTAAATACGTGCCATACGGGCCGGTAGAAGCGGTAATGCCGTATTTGTTCCGCCGTGCCGAGGAAAATAAGTCCATTGCCGGACAGAGCAGCCGGGAATATACACTTGTTAAAAAAGAGCTTTTCCGCCGGAAAGGTTGCCGGGTATAGTTTTTCATGCGCAGCAAAAGCGCTGTGCCAGCCGCGAAAGCGGCTGCTTTTTTTTCATCGTGCAGTGACGGCGGCAATAGCCGCAGTAAGCTGCCAGGTACACATATGATCCAGAAAAGCCCTCTTAAGTATTTTCTTTTTGCCATTGTGCTCATTGCCGTTGATCAGGCCGTTAAAATGGCGGTACATCATTTCATGGCCCCCGGTTTTGCCGGACAGATTAAGCTGGTTGGTGACTGGTTTAAACTGCATTATGTCCTGAATCCGGGCATGGCGTTTGGCATGCAGCTCAGCCATACCTATGGTAAACTGATTCTGAGTGTATTCAGGTTATTTGCGATGGCGGGCATTGGCTGGTATCTGGTCTATCTGGCACGGCGCGGGGCACCCGATGGCTTATTGTGGGCCATGGCGATGATCCTGGCCGGGGCTGTGGGTAACGTCATTGACAGTACGTTTTATGGTGTGTTGCTGGGCAATGCCCCGTACGATGCGCCGACGCCGTGGTTCCACGGTCAGGTAATCGATATGGTTTTTATTGATGTCTGGGAGGGTTTCATTCCGGAGTGGGTACCGGTCTGGGGCGGTCAGTATTATTCGACGCCGATCTTTAACATTGCCGATGCCTGTATTTTTGTCGGGGTATGTTTTATTCTCTTCTTCCAGCGCCGCTATTTCGGCGAGCATCCGGCAGAGGAAGAATCCTACTTGCCCGACGACGTGATGCCGGATGCCAATGAAGCTTCGGTAGTACCGACCCCAACCGACGGATTTACGGACGAAACGCCACAGGCGGAAGCCGTTACCGGCGAAGAACAACCGGCCACCGGTACAGAAGCAGACCAGCCGGTCGCTGATGCTGAAATCCCTGCCGTTGCGGCTGAGGAGCATCCTGATGTAATTACGCCGCATGCCGTCACCGATAATGCATCGGTTTCTGAGCCGGAGCAAAAGGAAGAAAAATAGCACCTTCCGGAGCGTGTAAGCTGCTCAGCTCATCACTAACCGCATAAAGCAGAAGCGCCCGTTTTCGTGATGAAAACGGACGCTTCTGCTT
>NZ_CAMFHL010000093.1 GCF_945952095.1 uncultured Arsenicibacter sp.
GCTTAAGCGCCTGATTGCCACGCCTTCGTTCAGCTGTGAAGAGGACCGGACGGCCCTGCTGCTCGAAGCGTTTCTGACTGAACAAAATATTCCTTTTGAGCGTAAAAAAAATAACATCTGGGCCTACAATCAGCACTTTGACCCGGCAAAACCGACTGTGCTGCTGAACTCACATCATGATACGGTGAAGCCTAACAAGTCATGGACGCTTGACCCTTTTGAGCCGGTTGTCCGTGATGGTAAACTGTTTGGTCTGGGCAGTAATGATGCGGGCGGGTGCCTGGTATCGCTGATTGCTACGTTTTGTTATTTCTATGACCGCACCGATCTGACCTACAACGTTATGCTGGCCATTTCGGCTGAGGAGGAAATCTCAGGCCGCGACGGACTGGAGCTGATTGTTGACGATTTGCCGCCGATCAGTTTCGCGATTGTAGGAGAGCCGACCGAGATGCATCTGGCTGTGGCCGAAAAAGGACTGCTGGTGCTGGATTGCACTGCCCGCGGCCGGTCAGGTCATGCTGCCCGTAACGAGGGCGAAAACGCGATTTACAAAGCCATTCAGGACATTAACTGGCTGACTACGTACCAGTTCCCGAAAGTGTCGCCGACGCTGGGGCCGGTAAAAATGTCGGTAACGATTATCAACGCCGGAACACAGCATAATGTGGTGCCGGACGCCTGTACCTTTACCGTCGATGTACGGGTGACAGAGCAGTACACTCTCGAAGAAATCATTGCCATAATCCGCGAAAACATTGCGTCGGAGGTCAATCCGCGGTCGATCCGGCTGAAGCCGTCGAGTATTCCTGTGGAGCACCCGATCATTCAGGCAGGTATTGAGATGGGCCGTAAGCCTTATGGTTCGCCGACAACTTCTGATCAGGCCCTGCTCGATTGTCCGTCACTGAAATGTGGCCCGGGGCATTCTGAGCGGTCGCATACAGCCGATGAATTTATTTACCTCCACGAGATTGAAGAGGGGATCGGCATGTATATTCAGATGCTGGAAAAAGTAGTAAATCCATAGGAAAGTTTGCCCTTCTTCTGTAAAGTGGTGGTATGATGCTGATCGTGCCACCACTTTTTTTGTGCTAATCCACCAGATTATGATTCACGTAGACTTTAACGGTATTGATGCGTGTACCGTCCATTGCGTCGATAGTGAACACAAAGGGGGCAAATTCAATGATTTCGCCGGTGGCGGGCAGGTCTTCGTTGACGGCCAGAATCAGGCCACCCAGCGTATCATAATCGCCTTCCGGGATCGCCCAGCCGTATGTCTCATTCAGGTAATCGATTTCGTGGCGGGCACTTAAGAGCCATGTGTGTTCGTCCAGCTGCCGCTCTACCCAGTCTTCATTGCTGTCGAACTCATCCTGAATTTCCCCGAATATCTGCTCCACAATATCTTCGACGGTAATGATACCGGCCGTACCGCCGAACTCATCGACGACAAGCGCAATACTCTTCCGCTCAGAGAGAAACCGCACGAGCAGGTCGTTGGCCGGCATCGTTTCCGGAATCGTCAGGACCGGTGTCAGAATGCTGGCAATAGAGGAGGGCTTTTTAAACAAAGCCAGAGCGTGGCAATAGCCGATCACATCGTCAATATTATCGCGGTACACGATAATTTTTGAATGGCCGCTTTCCTGAAATGCTTTCCGGAGGTCGTCCAGACTATCCTCTACCTCAACGGCACAGATTTCCCGCCGGGGCACCAGACAGTCCCGTACCCGTACATCCTTGAACTCAATGGCGTTGTTCAGAATGCGGGTGTCTACCTCTATTTCTTCTTCGGGTGACACTTTCTGGTTGACCTGCTGTAGGTAATGATTAAGATCGGTAAGCCCGAAAACCGGCTTGATTTCCGGTGATTTCTGCCGCAGAATATAGCGGATAAACAAGCGTGCCGTACCCACCAGCAGCCGTACAATCGGAGCGATGGCCTGGTAAATTACCCAGATCGGAATCGCCAGACGTTCCATGAAAGCGTCAGGATGGATTAAGGCAAGGCTTTTGGGCACATAATCGGCAAAAGGCAGAAAGACAATGGTTAGCAGAATAGTCTCCAGCAGGATAACGATGGCGGGATTGTCGTAGGCGTCGGGCAGTGCCGCAACCAGAATCGGATCTAGTGCCAGTACGCCCAGCACTGCATACAACACCAGAAAAAGCGTATTGCCAGTCAGTGTGGTACCAACAAACAGAATCGGGTTTTTAAGGAAGCCGTAGACCAGTTTTTCGCCGAGCGGGCTGTTTTTGCGTTGTAATTCGAAATACAGGCGGTTTACCGAGGCATAGGCCGTCTCGACTGCGGAGAAAAAGCCTGCCAGAATTAACGCCAGAAATGCACCCAGCAATAAGCCGTATTCCATAAGTGAGGGTTATTTTTTCTTTTTCTTTTTGCGCTCCGCCATGTCTTTAATCGTTGGCGAAACTTCTTTATTCTCCTGACGCCGTTTGACCCGTACGAATTGAAAGGCCAGCAGAAAAGCCAAGGCAAGCATTAAAAACGGATAGCTGTCAGCAAAGTTGTTCGTTCTGCGGATCTCAAGCACCCACAGTAAAAAGCTGCCGATAGCCAGCGAGAGCAGAACGGTGTCTTTCAGTTTCATAATCTGTAATCAGCAATACATAAAAAACGGGTACGACGCCCGAATGTTCTGTCGTACCCAATGCTTATCTGAATGAATAATGAGCAATGTAAAATGGATAGTGGAAGGAGTGTACTAGCTAAGCCCCGAAGCATTCATTAACCATTATTCATTTTACATTGCCTGTTTCTTAATCCCGCAATCTCATTCTGGAGAAATCGCGGTAGCGGCGGACAGTGGATAAGGCAAAGCCCAGTACCACCACCAGCGTACCAATCCAGAGGAGGTTGATGTATGGTTTTTCCAGCGCTTTCATCACAATCCATTTCCGCTGTGTGCGGTTAACGGCGAAGGTAAACTGACCCGATGCCGGATCAATTTCGTTCAGTTGAATCCGTAAGCCAAGGTCTTCGTTAATCTCAGCTTTCCGGCCCACAACGCGGTCTTTGATGATAAAGGCCGGCGAAATGATATGCTCCTTATTTTTGTCGAGTACCCTGACAACGGCCTTCACGGCGGCATCCTGTGGCCCGAGTGTCATGCCGTCGATGTCATTCGTCCGGACCACGTTGTCGAGAATCGCTACGTAATCATTGAGGAAGAATGTGTCTTTGATCGCCACTTTATACGTCTCGGTCTTTTCCCACTCAGAGCCCTGCTCCGGATCCGGAATCGACGAAACGTAGGTATACAGGTCGCGGCCTACCTTGCGCTTGATATCCGGAGAAGCCAGCAGCCCCATTTTTTCGTTAACCTGCGCCCGCGGATACAGCGAGAAGATCTTGCCGTTGGCTTCGCGGTATTCTACCTCGTAATAGGTATTTTCCGGATAGACCGCCATGGTATCTCCTTTTTTGTGATACAGCTGTCCGTTCTGGATGATGTCCCGCTGTGCCACGCCGTGGAAATCGCCTTCAATGACCGATACCCATGAACGCGGTACGTAACCCGGTACATCCCGGATTTCAATCCGCTCGCCGCGGTAGGTCAGCTGGTAATTATCCATCTTCTCCGGCTGATTCATCCAGAGCAGCACGTTTTCCTTATTCTCGCGGTTGTTGTTTTTCGTGAATTCTTCCTGACGGGAAATCAACAAACCGCTGTTATTTACAGAGACAACGTGCGAATAGCCGGATGAGAACAGCACCCCGATCAGCATCAGGGCAAGACCGATGTGGGCGACTGCACCACCCGACAGCTTGTAGTTGCCTTTCAGCACCCCGATCATGATGGTCGAGTTGGCTACCAGTGCAAATACGGACGACACCAGCAAGACCATGTAGATCGGGTCGCCGACTTTGGCCAGTGCAATAATTGCCGCACTGATCAGGAGGGTAACGATGCCCGGCGTAACCAGTGCGTTCAGGTTGCTTTTCTCAATCTTACGCCACCACAGAAACTGCCCGATGCCGGTCAGAATGGCAATGGCAACGAAGAACCAGATCTGGAATTTATTGTAGTGGGCCGATTGATCGGCAGGGAGCGCAAGGTTCGACATAACGCCGAACAGCTCAGCCACTTTGTTATATACCGGAATAGAGGTCGTTGCAATTACCTGGAAGGCGGCCAGCGACAGAATCGTTGCGCCGATAAAAATCCAGAATTCCTTGTTGTAGACCGCCACTTCCTGCTCGTCGCCCGGAATCAGCTTCCATTTGCTCACGATCAGGGCCACCGAAAGGGCGATGAACGCCAGCAGGTAGATCAGCAGCTGCCCCGACAGACCGAGGTCTGTAAAGGAGTGCACCGAGGCATTACCGAGTATACCGCTCCGTGCCAGGAAAGTCGAATAAATAATGAGCAGGAACTGTGCAATGGTCAGAATAATGGCGGTTTTAAGGCCGGTTGAACTCTTGCGGGCAATCAGCATGGTATGGATGGCACCAACCAGCACCAGCCACGGCACGTAAACCGCATTTTCGACAGGGTCCCAGTTCCAGTAGCCGCCGAAGTTCAGGGTTTCGTAGGCCCAGTAACCACCCATCATGATCCCGACGCCCAGAATAAGCGCACCCAGCGATGACCACGGCAGGGCAGGGCGAATCCAGTCAAGAGGCTTGTTTTGCCAGAGACCTGCTACGCAGTAGGCAAACGGTACCAACGTGAGCGCAAAGCCGAGAAACAGGGTTGGCGGGTGAATGACCATCCAGTAGTTCTGCAAAAGGGCATTCAGACCGTTACCGTCTTCCGGAATAAAGTTCGGATCCATCTTGAAGATAGGGTCATCCGGAATGGCTTCTTTCAGCAGCAGAAACGGCGAGCTGCCCAGCTTGAACGTCCCGCCGAACACCACGCCCAGGATCATCGATGCCAGGAACGCCTGTACCAGGGCAAACACCGTCATCATCGGGCCTTCCCACTGTTTGCCGTTACTGTTGATGAGCCAGATTCCCAGCAGGGCATTCCAGAAAAGCCAGAGCAGGAAGCTCCCTTCCTGTCCTTCCCAGAAACACGAAATCATGTATTTCAGCGGTAACGCCCGCGATGAGTGACTCCATGCGTAATGGTACTCGAAATAATGGTTGTAGACAATGGAGAACAGGCAGTAAATAACGCCGATAACCGCTGCTCCGTGCACATAAAACGACCAGCGGGCCAGTTTCCGCCAGTCGTCACTGTTTGTTCCGGTTGACGGGGCGGCGGCAGCGGCAGACCGTGCACCTGTCCGTCTGGCAGATTTAACCACCGTGCCATCGGCCGAGGCATAGGCCAGTTCCGGTTCTTCGTCGATTGAGACCGCAGCAGTTTCCTGTCGGTTGAGTGCTGAAATGAAGTAGGCAATTGTTGACACCAGGGCTGTCACAAACGACAGGATGACAAAGAAGTGACCTACATTACCAATGGTTGCATGCATAAGGCTTACAAGGAGTGAATCAGCGTGTGACCGGAAGAGCCGGCAGCAGGGCTACCCTGACCGTCCGGTCACGCACTCATTAAACTTTTTTTGCGGTGTACTCTTTAGTCTCCAGTTTGTTTTCCTGGTACTTCGACGGGCACTTCAGCAGAATTTTGTCTGCCTGGAAGTGATTACCCTGCATCGCGCCGATAACAACGACTTGCTCCGAACGGTCAAAATCCTGCGGTTTCGGGGCGTTGTAAATCACCTTGCAGGGTTTATTCTCATTATCGACCAGTGTAAATTCAAAATGGTTCGGGTCAATCCGCGGGTCGTAGATCAGATCTGTAATCTGACCACTGGTATTTTTCTGTAGTTTACCTACCACGTGGATCATGTCATTATCCCCGTTGCTGGCCATTTCCTGCGCTTTCGTAAACGTTACGTATGAGCTGGCATCGCCTGCGGTTGATACAATAATACCGATGGCAATCGCAATAACGATGATACCGAATATGTGAGAGATTTTCATGGTTTTAATTGAAAAAGGAGTAAAACCGGAATACGGCCGTTAGGAAATCCGCGCGGCTGATTTGTGTGATTGGGTGTCTTTAATCTCTTTTTCCAGCTTGCCCACCTGACGGTCGAGCCGGATCAGGTAAGTAATAATGCCGGCGAATACAAGGGCAATAACCGCCACAACGACCCATATTTTGCCGTCGGACCGAAGCTGATCGGCCATTTCGACCTGCTCCTGAAGGAAAGATACTGTTGTTAACAACGTCATATCGTATGCTTTTGGATAACGAATGATACCATTGGATACATATCGTTACATTTTGTGAAACAGAAAAAGAAAATAAAACATTCCGCCGGTTTATGCTTCCAGCGCTGCACGGACACGGCGTAGCCGCACCCGCACGTCTGTAATCCAGACACCCAGCAGTGTGAATCCGATAACGGCCGGATAAAAGACCATCCGCATCTGGTTATCCATATCGTATTGACCAAATGCAGGGTTACCGCCGTTGCCGGGGTGCAGGGTATCTGTCAGGCGGGGTAAGATGAAAATAAGCGGGATGAATACCGCAAAGGCAAATATGTTGTATACGGCTGAGATCCGTGCCCGGCGCTGTTCATCGTCAAAGGAACCACGCAGAATCAGGTAGGCGAAGTACAGCAGCATACCCACGGCCACACCGTTTAGTTTGGGGTCGTTAGGCCATGGTTCACCCCAGGTAAAATTGGCCCAGGTCGATCCTGTTGCACAGCCCAGCAGGCCGAACAAAATAGCCGTATTGGCAAATTCAACGGCCACCAGATCATCGTCGGGCCGGTTATTCCGCAGGTATTTAACCGAGAAAATCATGGAGGTAAGCAGCAAAATCACCATCCCGAACCAGAGCGGTACGTGGAAATACACGTTCCGGATACTCTCGTTCAGAATAGGTAACCGCGGAACACCTCCGATCAATCCCCAAAAAATGACGTATGTTAAAATAACAACGCTGACAATTTTCCACCAGGCAATACGCATATGCATTCGTACAAAATCAGAACTAAGAAAAAATTAACTCCGCCATAAAAACGGAAACAACATCCAGGAAAGTGCCAGTACAATGGCATCAATTGCCAGCAAAATACTGACCTCATCTAAACTAACGCTACGATCAAGTCCGTCAAGTGCGTTTTTTGACAGACGAAGCAGCATAAGCAGTAACGGCAGCACTACCGGGAAGCTGAGGATAGCCATCAGCGTCGCCGAGTTTTCTGCTTTCGAGGCAATACCGGCAATGAGCGTCAGTGAGCCGGCAAAACCCACCGCTCCCAGTACTAAAGCACCTACATAGAGCGGAACATCGTTGACCGGATTCCCTAA
Source organism: uncultured Arsenicibacter sp. (assembly GCF_945952095.1). GTDB lineage: Bacteria > Bacteroidota > Bacteroidia > Cytophagales > Spirosomataceae > Arsenicibacter. The sequence continues at coordinate 7,313 of NZ_CAMFHL010000093.1, forward strand.
GATAAAGGCATAGACACCAAAACCAAGACCGGCCAGAACCAGCATTAACACCGTATTATACAGGATCTTGGCAATAATAATCTGCTGCGGACTGGCCAATGTATAATAATAGAGCATGCGGCCGGCCCGTTCCTGAACAAAACTCTTGGCAATTGCATTAATAGCGGAGAACAGCAGAATGATCCAGAATAACGTATTCCAGACAATCGGAGTTAACAGATTGCGGCGGGCGTTAAAGCTCAGGTAACAGACAAAAACGGCCCCTACAATGTAGAGGAGCATGCCGTTAAGGGCATATCGCTGCCGCCATTCCAGTAAAAACTCTTTACGCATTAGCGCGCTGATCTGTCGCATAGATCCTCAGTCAAAAGTCATTGTCCCGAAACCTGTGAGTAGCTTCAGGTAATATTGACTACAAAAATACGACAAAAAGCAATCGGTAGGGGGAGATTTCGCAGGTGATTGTCATCAGCGCTGTAAGCATCCGGAATACTGATTAAGATCATGCAGGAATAATTCCGGGAAAGTTTGGTATTGCAAACTTTCCGCCGTAAAATTGCGTTAATTTGAATGAGTCTAAATAGTTTCTGGGCTTATTTTACGTAACTGACGGACGCCAACCGCCTACCAACATGAGCAAAAGAAGTGTAGCAGATCTGAAAATTGGAGAAAGAGCCACCATCAAGTCATTTAACGATCAGTGGATGTCTTTGAAATTGCTGGAGATGGGTTGTCTGCCTGGTGCTGAGGTTTGCTTACACTGCAAAGCGCCGCTTGGTGATCCGATTTGTTTAAATGTATCGGGCTACTGCTTATCCATGCGGAAGTCTGAGGCTGCCACGATTCTGGTAGAGTAAAGGAGTGTAGTTATGTTGAGTCGTGAACCGGCCGGCACCGAACCGGCCAGGTCTTCCCGGAAAGATTCATTGAAAGCAGCACCTATAATCGCTTTAATTGGTAATCCTAACGCTGGTAAGTCCTCTCTATTTAATCAGTTAACCGGTTTACGGCAAAAGACCGGAAACTTCCCGGGCGTAACGGTCGATAAGAAGTCGGGTACGTGTTTGCTCGATGCCCAGACTGAGGCCACGGTCATTGACCTTCCCGGCGTTTACTCCATCTATCCTAAGTCTCCTGACGAACAGATTGTTACTGATATTCTGGCGAACCCCGCTCACCCGGATTATCCGGATGTTGCCGTGGTGGTAGTTGATTCCTCCAACATTCGCCGGAATCTGCTGCTCTTTACCCAGATTACTGATTTGGGCGTACCGGTGGTACTGGCCCTGAATATGCTGGATGTAGCCCATCAGCAGCATCAGGAAATAAATGCCGTAAAACTGGCTATGCGCTTAGGTGTACCGGTGGTCCGCGTAAATGCCCGCACGGGCGAAGGGCTGGGGCTGCTTAAGAAAGCGGTAACCGGGCAACTGCGTCAGCCGACGCTGCCGGAGCGGCTCTTTTTTGATCCGGCGCAGGATATTGCCGGTCTGATTGATGATACAAAGGCCCGGTATGGCCTCACCAATAATTACCTCGCCCTGCAATACATTATTCAGCATGACGGCTTTTCGTTTCTGGATCGCGGGCAACGGGTCGGGCTTGATGAACTCATTGAGAAGCATCAGTTTGTTGAAACGGAGTTTCAGGCCAAAGAAACCATCCAGCGCTATCAGCGCATTGCAGCTGTTGTGACACAAGCCGTGACCGATAGCCGGCCGCTGAATCAGCCAACCTGGAGCCAGAAAATGGACAGGATATTGATGCATCCGGTAGGAGGCTATATCTTCTTTACATTGATTCTGCTGCTGATCTTTCAGGCTATTTTCGCCTGGGCGCAGCCGTTTATGGATGCCATCGACGAGGGCGTTGCCTATCTGAGCGGAGCGCTGAAAGACAGTTTACCGGCAGGGGCATTTACCAATCTGCTTACTGACGGTATTCTGGCCGGGATTGGCGGGGTGCTGGTATTTATTCCGCAGATTGCCGCCTTATTTCTCCTGATTTCCATCCTTGAAGAATCCGGCTATATGTCGCGGGTAATGATCCTGATGGACCGCATCATGCGCCGCTTCGGGCTGAATGGCCGGAGTGTGGTACCGCTGATTTCAGGAGTTGCCTGTGCTGTGCCGGCGATTATGGCTACCCGCAGCATCGGTACCCGACGCGAGCGTCTGATTACCATTATGGTAACCCCGCTGATGAGCTGTTCGGCGCGTCTGCCGATCTATACGATCCTGATTGCGCTGGTTGTGCCTGAACAGCGGGTATTAGGCTTTCTGAATGTACAGGGACTGGCCTTAATGGGCTTATACCTGCTTGGTCTCGTTGCGGCATTACTGGCGGCCTGGGTGTTCAAGAAATTACTCCATGTTAACGAGCGCAGCTTCTTTATCATGGAACTGCCTACCTTTAAAATGCCCCGCTGGAACCACGTTGGCCTGACAGTCTGGGAGAGCGTACGGGCGTTTGTGTGGGAAGCCGGTCGTGTGATTATCGCCATTTCGATCATACTTTGGGTACTGGCCAGTTATGGCCCCGGCGATTCGCTGGACCAGGCTGAAGCAAAAGCCCGTCAGCAGTATGCCGGTCAGCCGGACGCTGCGATTGAAAGCCATGTGGCTTCAGAGCGGCTGGAAGCATCGTATGCCGGCCGGTTCGGACACATGATTGAGCCTGCCATTAAGCCGCTTGGCTACGACTGGAAAATCGGCATTGCCTTGTTGAGTTCGTTTGCTGCCCGTGAGGTATTTGTGGGTACCATGGCAACGATATACAGTATCGGGGGCAGTGATGCCGAAGACGAAGCGACGATCCGGCAACGCCTGCAGGCTGAACGTAATCCGGAAACAGGCGGGGTGATGTATACACCGGCGCTGGCGTACTCATTACTGGTCTTTTATGTCTTTGCCATGATGTGTATGAGTACCATCGCGACAACGTACCGGGAGACCAAAGAATGGAAATGGCCCGCCATACAGTTATTGTACATGACGGGCCTTGCGTATATGTCAGCTTTTGCTGTATATCAGCTATTCCGGTAGTATTATGCTACCATAGTAAACCTTTGGATAGTAGTGGGTAAATGAAATGGTAGAGGATATAGGTGAATAACGCCAGCGTAACTCCCCCTAATGCCACAGTCTGATCCAGACCTTGTGCCGCTTTTTTCGATGAGCGGTGATTCCTCCAGTCTCGTTGCGCCAAATTTTTCATAATTACGTAAAGATTTAGTATTTGCTACGAGACAAATTTTGTGCCATTAAAGCAAAGATTTTAGCGTACAACTACGGAACTTAGTAAGCAGGTAGAAATACGGTTGCGGACCTCAGGAGCGGGTATTCTCTGAGTTAAGCATCGCGCCCTGTTTATTCAAAAGAAATCGGGAGTGTAGAATAATGCCTACAACTATGGCATTGTTTTCTACACTCCCGATTATATTTATAGGGTAAGTAACTGTTGCTTAGGTTGGTGTGCTATTTGTCCCAGCGAAGCGATTCAATAACATCAGATGCGACCATACCGATCTGACCACGGGTGTCTGCTGCATGGTCACCAGCCAGTCCGTGGCTGAATACGCCCAGCACGGCAGCTTCAACAGGGTCGTAGCCCTGCGCCAGCAATGCGGTCAGAATGCCGGTCAGTACATCGCCGGTCCCGCCGGTGCTGAGACCAGGATTACCGGTTGAATTGAAGTGAATATCACCTTCCGGAGTTGCGATGGCCGTATGAGCGCCTTTCAGCACGACAACGATTTTGAAGCGACGGGCAAAGTCCTGCAGGATTTCCAGCTTATCGTAGTCGTTCTGCCAGCGCTGGGTCAGCCGTTCAAATTCCTTCGGGTGCGGGGTCAGAATACTACGCTCCGGTAATAAACCCAGTAAATCACGGTTTACGGCCAGCAGATTCAGCGCATCGGCGTCGAGTACCATCGGTTTCCGGACCGTGGTTAACACATCCCGAAGCATGGCAAGCGTCTCGGGAGCCTTACCGATACCGGGGCCGATACCGATGGCAGCATAATCGTTAGGGGGCAGGTTATCAACCTCCGTGTGGCCGGTCAGCACATACGGATGCGTATCGGGCAGGCACATGGCTTCGGGTACAGCCGTCTGCATGACGCTGTAGCCACACAACGGTGTCTGAATGGTTAACAACCCCACACCGGAACGTAGACAGGCCTTCGCCGCCAGAATAGCCGCCCCAACCTTACCATAACTGCCGGCCAGCAGCAAAGCATGACCGAATGTGCCCTTGTTCGCATGACGGTTTCGCTTCCGGATCAGCAGGCGGGCTTCTTCCGGCATGGTATAATAATAGGAGGTAGGTGCCTGATCAATAAACCGCTGATGCAGCTGGATATTAACGACATGCCATTCACCCACAAACCGTTCATTTTTAGGCAGCAGCAAGCCTAATTTCGGGAGCTGAAAGGTAACGGTATAATCCGGTTCGATGATAATATCCTCTGCCTGATTGGGCTGGTCGGCATATAAACCGCTGGCAATATCTACCGAAATCACCGTGGCCGGAGACCGGTTAATACCCTGAATTACCTCCTTAATAATACCTTCTGTCGGGCGCGAGAGGCCTGAACCAAGAATGGCATCGATCACAACCTCGTTGTGCCGGAGCGCCGGAATATCATGCGGCTGCTCAATATAAACGGGTGCTGTCAGGAGCTTGAGCCGCCGGTGATTATGAGCGAAATCGTCGGATTCGCGCGGGGCATAGCGGGCCACATAGACCTCAACCTGATAATCGAGCTGGATCAGCAGACGGGCAATGGCCATACCGTCGCCGCCGTTATTCCCTAAACCGCAGAAAACCTTAACGGGCTGAGTGGCCGAAAAACGGACGCCATACCAGTTGACAAAGGCCTGGGCAGCGCGTTCCATGAGGTTAATCGGAGCAATCGGCTCATGTTGAATCGTATATTGATCAAGCGCGTGGATCTGATCGATATTAAGTATTTTCATGCGTGATGATCCAGAAACAAAGGGTTTATTTAGAACAGCAATTAGTTAAAAACAAGCCAACTCTACAAGTACTACGCTTATTTCACCAACTTATCCATCAGTTATTCAAGAAATTAATAGGGTTGGGTTTTACGCTACCGAAAAAAAGGCTATATTTGCGGCTCATTTCGCTTCGGCACCGGGTAGCCGGAGTGGTCCGACGTAAATTCCTATCTGACGATATATACAGTCATGAATGAACTGATTAAATTGGTAGAGGCTGAAAACGCATCACGTCGCAGCGAACTGCCAGAGTTTCGTGCCGGTGATACAGTTAATGTGCACGTGAAAATCCGCGAGGGTAACAAAGAGCGGATTCAGGTCTTTACAGGTACGGTTATCCAGCGCCGTAACCCAAATTCAAATGGCGAAACGTTCAGCGTTCGCAAGGTTTCTAACGGTATTGGTGTAGAGCGTACATTCCCGCTGCTGTCGCCAAACATCGAGAAAATCGAAGTAGTTCGTCTTGGTAAAGTACGCCGCGCACGGTTGTTCTATCTCCGTGGCCGTCAAGGTAAAGCTGCACGCGTTAAAGAGCGTAAAGTTAAAGCATAGTACCAGCCAGCACTACCAACTTATAAAAAGCTGTCTGAAAGGACGGCTTTTATTTTTTCTATGAACTTCTACAAATACCAGGGTACAGGCAATGACTTTGTGATGATCGATGACCGGGCTGATAATTTCCCGGCCGGCGATCAGGCGCTGATTGCCCGTATGTGCGACCGCCGGTTCGGTATTGGTGCCGATGGCCTGATTTTGCTGCGTGTAGACCCCGATTATGATTTCCGGATGGTCTATTTCAACGCCGATGGTGCGGAAGGAAGTATGTGTGGTAACGGCGGACGTTGTATTGTGCAGTTTGCTTACGATCTGGGCATGTTTGAAGAGACAACCCGCTTTATTGCTGTCGATGGTGAGCACATTGCCAGTGTGTCAGACGATGTTGTGTCGTTGAAGATGAGTAATGTGACCGGCATGGATATGCAGGAAGATTATACCTTTCTGAATACCGGTTCGCCCCACGTTGTCCGGTTTGTCGACGATCTGGCATCGTATGATGTCGTAGGCGTTGGAAAGGAAATCCGCTACAGTGACACCTTTAAGCCAGGCGGCACCAATGTTAATTTCGTGCAGATAATGCCTGATAAGACGTTATTTGTCCGGACGTATGAACGTGGCGTAGAAGATGAAACGTATTCATGTGGTACAGGAGTAACGGCTGCTGCCTTGACTGCCTTCCGGAAGTTTGGCCTCCCAAGTCCGGTATCGATTAAGGTATTGGGTGGTCAGCTGAGTGTTTCTTTCAAAGAAACAGGCGAAGCAACCTTTGACTCTGTTTACCTGACCGGACCGGCCAAACAGGTTTTTACGGGAAGTGCAACAGTTTGATGAGTTTGTGGTTAGTACTCTGACCACAAATTCATTCACGCAACGGTAGCACATGATTCTCTATAACCGGCATCACTGGCTGCGGGCAATCTGGCATTTCCACACAGGAAAGACCGCCATCTCCCTGCTGAAGCGATTATTTTTTGTCGGATTGTATGTCACGGCGGTAACGATTACCGAGCTGACATTCTATGACATAAAACTCTCCTATACCCCGGCCGAATTCTTCGGCGCAATGGGCATTCTGCTTAGTTTATTACTTCTTTTCCGGACTAATACGGCCTATGACCGCTTTTATGAAGGTCGCCGGACATGGGGTGCTCTGGTCAATACAACCCGCAACCTGGCAGTACTTTACCACGCAATCCTGCCCAAAGAAGCTATTGAAGAGCGGCTGTATTTTGCCAAAACGATCTCCAACTTTCCCTTTGCCCTGAAAAATCACCTGCGTGCTACCCGTGATTTCAGTGAACTGGATGAGGCCGTAATCGGTGGCATTGCTGAACTGGAACAGCGCAGCCATGTACCCGGCGGTGTTGTCAGTCAGTTGCGGAACCGGACGGAAGACCTGTATCGTAAAGGCACGATTTCGGATGCCCAATCCATTAACCTGAATACACTGCTGATTCTGCTGCTCGACATCAACGGTATCTGTGAACGGATTAAGAGCACGCCGATTCCGTTTTCCTATAACTACTTCATTAAGTTTTTCATCACGGCTTACCTGATCGTGCTGCCGTTTACGATCATTGAAGAGTTTGGCTACCTTACGGTTCCGATTGTGTTACTGGTATCGTACGTCCTGGTGGGGCTGGAGATGATCGGTGAGGAGATTGAGGAGCCGTTCGGTCTGGAGCGTAATAACCTGCCGCTTAATCAGCTGTCACAAATGATACGGGTAAATGTGCATGAAATTTTTGGCATTTACCTGCCGCAGGTCGAGAAACAGGCTGCCATTCCTGACTTTCTGATTGTGACCTGAGGCTTATTCGGTTTCCAGTATACCGCCGTTCAGATGCAGTATGGTTTTAGTGTTCAGTTCCTGCTGACGCAAGGCATCTTTGGCGGCAATGCGGCTGCGAACGCCGTTAGTGCAGATGAAAATCAGTGTGTTATAAGGAGCCAGCCTGTCTTTGTGCTCGCGGATTGATGGTAAGGGAATGTTAAGGCCGCCGATATTAAACTCGTCAAATTCCCATTCGTCGCGGACATCAATGACCACGGTGTCAGGGTTATGCTGTAGCTGCATCAGCTCAGAAAGCGAAATATCGGTATAGGCAGGTTTGTCTTGCATACAGGTAAAACGACGATCCGAAACAGGAAGTTTCTGCCAATCTGTCAGCCGGAAATGATCTGGAACAAAAATTGCCACCCCGTGGGTAGCATATTTTTAAACCAATCAATTAGTCATTTTATGGAAGCCGTACAGACAGAAAAGGGGCAAATTTCCATCCACACGGAAAATATTTTTCCGATCATCAAGAAGTTCCTGTACTCTGACCATGAGATTTTCCTGCGCGAGCTTGTTTCCAATGCCGTTGATGCAACGCAGAAACTAAAGAAACTGGCTTCGTTCGGCGAGGTGAACAGTGAGATCGGCGACGATCTGAAGGTAACGGTAACGGTCGATGAGGAAGGTAAAAGCATTACCATCAGCGACTCGGGCATCGGTATGACAGCCGATGAGATTAAGAAATACATTAACCAGATTGCCTTTTCGGGCGCATCTGAGTTCTTAGAAAAATATAAAGATAAAGTCGACGATAAGGGAGCCATCATCGGCCATTTCGGTCTGGGCTTCTACTCAGCCTTTATGGTGGCAGAGCAGGTCGAAATCGTTACCCGTTCGTACAAAGAGGGAGCTGAAGCAGCCCGCTGGGTCTGTGATGGTTCGACCGAGTTTGAAATTTCGGCGGCCGAACGGGCTGAGCGTGGTACCGATGTGGTGCTGCACATTGCCCTTGATGCGGAAGAGTTCCTGAACAAAGCCCGTATCCGCTCAATTCTGGAGAAATACGGCCGCTTCCTGCCGGTGCCGATTGAGTTTGACGGCGAAATCATTAACGATGCCACACCGATCTGGACCAAAGCACCGTCTGAACTGACCGACGAAGATTACAAGAAATTCTACCGCGAGCTGTACCCGATGTCGGAAGAACCGCTGTTCTGGATTCACCTGAACGTGGATTATCCGTTTAACCTGACCGGTGTACTGTATTTCCCGAAACTGAAAAACGACTTCCAGGTCAAGCGGGAGAAAATCCAGCTTTATAGCCGTCAGGTGTTCATTACCGACGAAGTAAAGGACATTGTGCCGGACTTCCTGATGTTGCTGCACGGGGTAATTGACTCGCCGGATATTCCGCTGAACGTATCACGCAGCTTTCTGCAGGCGGATTCAAACGTGAAGAAAATCAACGGTTATATTACCCGTAAAGTAGCCGACAAACTGACAGAGTTGTTTAAGGCTGACCGGAAGGCGTTTGAGGAGAAGTTTGACGATATCGGATTATTCATTAAATACGGTATTATCAGCGACGAAAAATTCAACGACAAGGCAAAAGAGTTTGCGCTGCTTAAAAATACCGAAGGCAAATTCTACACATTCGACGAATACCGTGAGCATGTACAGGCTAACCAGACTGACAAAAATGACGCGGTAATCTGGCTTTATTCAACGGATCAGAAGGCGCAGCACGGCTACATTGAGTCGGCTACCCGTCGCGGTTATGATGTTTTGGTGCTGGATACGGTCATTGATCCGCACTTCATTAACCACCTTGAGTATAAGCTGGAAAAAACGTCGCTGAAGCGCGTTGATGCCGATACGCTGGATAAACTGATTGACAAAGGTCTGTCGAATCAGAGCGTATTGTCGGAAGCAGATCAGACAAAACTGAAAGAACTGTTCGAGACCGTACTGGATAATAAGAGCCTGAACGTTAGTGTAGAAGCTATGCCGGCTGACGAAATGCCGGTGACAATTACGCTGCCGGAATTTATGCGCCGGATGAAGGATATGTCGCAGCTGAGCGGTGAGCAGTCATTCTACGGGGTTATGCCGGTTACATACAATCTGGTTGTAAATGCCAATCACCCGCTGGCTGACCGCGTATTGAAGCAGGGCGACGAAGTAAGTCAGAAACAACTGGTGAAGCAGCTGTATGACCTGGCGCTGTTGTCGCAAAACATGCTGACCGGTGCTGACCTGACGGCGTTTGTAAAACGCACGGTCGGAACACTGTAACAGGCAGAGTAGATGAATCTGAATGGAAGCCGGGGGAGACCCCGGCTTTTATACTTTAGGGGGTAGAGGCCTGCGTTGTGCAGCGCGGGTAAACCAGACACGCCCTTTCCGCGCCAGCTGGGCAGCAAAAAACATAACAACGATAAACAGGACTACGAAAGCAAAAAGCGGCAGCAAAACTGCGAGGATGGAGAAACCGAACGATGCGGCATTCTCGGTTGTGGCTACGACCGGATTGGCCAGACCGCCGGTGGTCGCCGTTGAGCCGAGCCGCAGCAGACTGGTTCCGGCCTGAATAAGTCCGGCCGAACCACCGCCCAGCATCAGTCCGAGACCCCAGTCCAGGATTGGGTTGTCGATCTTCAGAAATGATGTGCTGAGCAGGGTGCCGGCAACGATAGCGGCCGGAGCGGCCAGGGTATCCAGCACATTATCGAGCCAGGGAATATAATAGGCCCCGATTTCAACCAGAGTAGCAATACCCAGCAGCAAAAGGCCGGGTGTGGTACTGATCCACTCAAATCCTTGCATGGGCGCAATAATATGCAGCTTTACCGCAAGGCTGGCAATAAGCATAGGAACAAAAATCCGGAACCCGCAACAGGCTGCCAAACCGACGCCCAGACAGGCACTGATAACCCAATCCCAGTTCATAATCATTCAGTTAAACGAATGGGTGAATGTACGTAATAAAAAGATAACCGGGTAGGGGAGGGGCAAAACCTGACACTACAGGCAGCTTCGGATGAGAAAGTTGTATAACTTGCCTTTTAGAAACACATCCCAACCCCGACACGGCATTATATCAACTGCCGAACGGCAGGCAGGGTTTGCGCAGAAACATAAATTACGTACAAAATCCGTGTAAACAATGAGCGTCCGCGATACGATTCTGGCCAAAATCCGTGATAATAACCTGACTGAACTGCCGCTTCCGGAAATTCCGTTTTTCAATGACGGCAATGACGATCTGGTTGCCCGTTACAAGAGTGTTCTGACATCAATCGGCGGTACGCCCCGCGAACTGGCAGCATCTGAAACGCTCGAAGACCTGATCCGTGAGGTATATCCGGATGCAGAGCGCATCGCTTCACTAGTACCGCTGGCAGGTATTCCGCTGACAGAGATTACCGATGAAACGGATAAGGCTACTCTGGAAGCCATGGATGTAGCTGTTCTGAAAGGCGAGTTCGGGGTAGCGGAAAATGCGGCGATCTGGGTGCCCGAAGCGAATATGCTGAACCGTGCCTTACCGTTTATTTCCCAGCATCTGGTGCTGCTGATTGAGAAAAAAACGCTGGTGCTGAATATGCATGAAGCGTATGAACGCATTGATACAGAGTCGCTAAGCTACGGCGTTTTTATTGCGGGACCGTCGAAGACCGCTGATATTGAGCAGTCGCTGGTGATTGGTGCACACGGTGCCCGTAGTCTGGTAGTGGTGTTGCTGTAAGGCAATTACTTTTTGCCAACATTCTGCCATAGCGGATTGTTATTCGGCTAGCAAACGCGTAGTTTGCGAAAAATTACCTGATCCTTTGATTACATTTCAACTCAACACGTGCCGGCTTCGCCCCTGGCGGGATGGGGACGAAGAGTCGTTGGTTTACCATGCCAGTAACCGCAATATCTGGAACAACGTACGGGATTTCTTTCCGTATCCGTACACGCAGCGGGACGCCTATTCGTGGATACGCTCGAATAAGTCGTACCAGCAGCCTATGAACCTGGCGATCGAAATAAATGGTCAGGCGGTGGGGAATATTGGGTTTACTATAAAAGATGATATTTACCGGTACAACGCCGAAATCGGCTACTGGCTGGGAGAAGCCTATTGGGGAAAGGGTATCCTTACCGAAGCGCTGCCGGTCATGGTAACCTACATTTTCAAATCGTTCCAGCTCAACCGGATTTTTGCCTGTGTGCTTGAGGGCAATCAAGGCTCGATGCGTGTGCTTGAAAAAGCCGGATTCCGTCCGGAAGCCATTCACCGCAAGGCTGCCATTAAAAATAACAAATACCTCGACGAGCACGTATTTGCGTTACTGAAACAGGACTATCTGGAAGCGGCAAAGCAGGCAATGAACGCTAACGAACCGCAAAGCCAGGTGCATAAGCATATTGTCTGAGCATACAGCTGACCGACTTCTTGGCGGAGGTATGACGTATATTCTATGCCCCCTGCTAATTTCTTCGTTTCTTTGCGGGATAATTCGCTGCTGCGGCAGTCCGATGAATTTATGTCGAAAATCGTAATTGCTATTGACGGCTATTCGAGTTGTGGTAAAAGCACAACGGCAAAAGCCGTCGCCGCCCGTCTGGGATATGCCTACATTGATACCGGCGCCATGTATCGCTCGGTTAGTTTATTCTTCAGCCAGAACCATGTTTCCCTGACAAACACTAAAGAGGTACTTGCCGCGCTGGATCATATTCATATTACATTCCATTACAATCCGAAAACGTGCCGTAACGAAACATATCTGAACGGATTAAACGTGGAAGACGAAATCCGGAAGATGTATATTTCCAATATGGTCAGCGAAGTAAGTGTCATTCCTGAGGTGCGGCGGGCGATGGTGTCCCAGCAGCAGAAAATGGGACGTAAGCGGGGCGTAGTGATGGATGGCCGCGATATTGGCACAAAGGTATTTCCGGATGCGGAAGTAAAAATCTTCATGACGGCCGACACCTTGATCCGGGCGCAGCGCCGTCAGCAGGAACTGCTGGCAAAAGGCGAATTGGTGAATCTGACCGAAATTATTGAAAATCTGGAAAAACGTGACCGGATTGACTCAACCCGCGCCGAAAGCCCGTTACGGCGTGCGGATGATGCGTTGTTGCTGGATACGTCAGCCATGAATCTTGCTGATCAGATTCAGTGGGTAGTTGACCGTGTAGAAGAACAGGTGGAGGTCATCAAACAAAAAGAAGCGACAGAACAGAAGAGGTCATGAGAACTGCCGACTATCTGATTGTTGGACAGGGAGTGGCCGGATCTGTTCTCGCCTGGACATTAGATCAACTCGGGTGCAAGGTAATTGTTACCAATGCGCCCGAACTTCCGTCGGCCGCCCGTGTAGCGGCCGGTATTGTAAATCCGCTGACCGGCCGCAAGCTGGTGCAGACCTGGCAGGCGGATAAGCTCTTCCCGTTTCTGCATCAGTTCTACCGTGAGATCGAGCTCAAGCTGGGTGTACGTTTTTTCCATCCGCGCAATATTTACCGGCCTTTCCGGAATTTAACCGAAAAAGAGGCTTATCTGAACATTACCAGAGACCCTTCAGTAGCGAAATATATACTGGAAGGTGCTGAGGATGAGATGTATAGTGATGTAATCAATAACCCGTTCGGTGGTCTTACCGTTACCCAAAGCGGCTGGGTTGATTTACCTGAGTTCCTCAAAATTATCAAAGGCTATTTTCTTGAAAAAAATCAATATGCCGAAGTGAAAGTTGAGGCCGATTGGCTGGAAATGACCGGTGATTCAGTAGTTGTTGATAACCTGAGCGTTAAAAAAATCATATTCTGTGACGGGTCGCAAGGCCGCGAGAATCCGTTATTCGACTGGCTGCCGTATAATCCTGTAAAAGGACAGGTTCTCACCGCGACGGTTAACCATTATCCTATCAAGAATATAGTTAATCAAGGGGTATTCATCTTACCACTCCGGGACGGGTTAATAAAAATCGGTGCTACTTATTCATGGCATGACCTGGATTGGCAAACAACTGAGGACGGCCGGGCGTTTCTGGAGAAGAAAGTGCAGGAGTTGATAAAAGTGCCTTATCAGGTAGTTGCCCAACAGGCGGGGCTTCGGCCGTCTACCAAAGACCGCCGGCCTTTTCTGGGGCTGCATCCTGAGTATCCGTCTGTCGGCATCTTCGGCGGGCTTGGTACCAAAGGAGTCTCACTGGCTCCTTATCTTGCGCAGCAGTATGCAGGGTTTTTACTTAATAACGAAGAATTAGATCCGGAAACGAATATTAACCGGTGTCTTTCGTTATATTACCGGAGTTAATATTAAGGGCTTAGCGTTTTTTATGCGAAAACAATACCTTTTGCTGGCAAGTCTACTGCTAGGGCTTGTGTCGGCGGCTGTAGCACAGAACTATCCATCCCAGGAGCAATTTGGTAAAAACCGTATTCAGTACCGGGAGTTCACCTGGAAGATTGTTAAAACGGCCAACTTTGAGATCTACTTTTATCAGGATGGAAACCAGCTTGCTACGCTGACCGCACAATACGCTGAGTCTGAGTTTGACCGGATTACGGAGCTGCTTGGCTATACGCCCTATAACCGGATCAAGATTTTCCTCTTCAACTCGCCGGCTGACCTGGCGCAGAGTAATATTGGCCTGCACTCCCTCGGCGATCTGAACGGTCGTGAACTGGATATGGCTAAATCGCGGCTCGAAATTGCCTTTACCGGCGATCAGATGAGTTTCCGCAAACAGCTGATCCGCGATGTTTCGATGCTTTTTGTCTATGACATGCTCTATGGCGGTAGCCTGAAAGATGCCCTTCAAAGCTCCCTGTTGCTGACCCTGCCCGATTGGTTTATGCCCGGTATTGCGTCGTATATAGCCGAAGGATGGAGTGTCGAACTGGACGATTATATGCGTGATGTGGCCCTGACACACCCTGTCCGGAAACCGTCATTGCTGTCAGGCCGTGAGGCTGAGCGGGTCGGTCATTCAATCTGGAATTACATTGTGCAGAAATATGGCCGGGATAATATTTCGAATATCCTCAACCTCACCCGTATTATCCGGAATGAGCAAAGCAGTATTCAAAGTACACTGGGAGTTCCCTACAGCCGTTTCCTTCGTGAATGGCGTGATTACTATGCCGGTATGGCCGGTGTCGTCAGTAAATCGTATCAGGAAAGCAAAGATGACTTCAGGATCAAACTAAAGGCAGCCGATGGTACCATGACGTTGAATGATGTCAAATTAAGCCCTGATAAACAGTTTATTGCCTATACAACGGTGCATGATGGCCGCTACAACGTAGAAGTCGTTAACACTAGTAATCAGAAAAAAATGAGTATCGTTCAGGGCGGGTATCGTCTGGATGGTCACGCAACCTACACCCGTACACCGCTTGTTACCTGGCAAAAAGGAAACAACCTGGTCATTATTACGGAAGAGCGCGGTAAATCATACCTATATATATATAGCGACATTGAGAAACGGCCCAAACAGAAAATCAAACGCACCATTAACGGACTGACGCAGATTGTCAGCGTTGATGCGTCAGACGACGGCGGAAGCCTGGTTTTCAGTGCCGACCGGCGCGGGCAGAATGACCTGTTTCTCTACAGCATTAACCGGGGCAATTATGCGCAGCTGACCAATGACCTGTATGATGACATGAACCCGACGTTTGTCGGCCGCACATCCGGAAAAATTGTCTTTGCCTCAAACCGTAAGCTGGATACACTTGGTGTTGATAAAGGCTCGTACAGAACCATTCAGGACCGTTTTTCGCTGTTCATGCATGAAGGCGGCGCACGGGCAACATCTGTCAGCCGGCTGACGGATTCGCTGTCGAGTGCCTACCGGCCAATTGCCGGCGGAGAGAACACAATTTATTTTCTGGGGGCATCCGGCGGAATTCAGAATCTGTACCGCTTAAGTCTTCAGGATAGTACGATCCGGCAAACAACGGCTTTTGCCAACAGCATTTACCAGTATGATCTTGTGCCGACAGGCGGAGGGTTTGTTTACAGCAGCCTCCGGAACGGTGAAATGTATATCGGCTATCGCGCTCAGTTACCGCTCACGGCATCGGTTGATCCGGCCCCGACACAGCGTAATCAGTTACTTGGGCTTGTTGCCAAACCGGTAGTCAAAGAAGAGGTAAAGGCGCCTGCGTCGGTCGATTCTACCGCGAAAGCTATTCCGGCAGATACCGTTAAACGGATGGCACTGGAGCCAGGTGAGGTTGACGTTACGAACTACAAGTTCGATCCTGAAGTGCTTAAAGCTGCGGAATACCGTCAGCGGCGTTCTGCTACGTCATTATCCATTGGTTCGGCGTTGCCACCGCGTAACCGCCGCCGCGAAAACGTAACGATTCGCGGGCCCTTCAACTACCAGGGGTTGTTTACCGTCAATGACGGACAGTCGAACTGGCGGGTTGATCCGATCCGGGGATTTGGGTTCCAGCAGAATGTGACGATGAATGACTTACTGGAAAATCACGTCATCAATGCCGGTTTCTTTATAACGACAAACCTGCGGAACAGCGATTTATTTGCTGAATATAAAAACCTGAAACACCGGATTGATTACGGCGCCCGTTTTGACCGGCAGACGTTGTTTCTGGATAATCAGCTGCTGAGTCAGCGCTACCGGTATAACCGCTTTGCCCTCATGGCGTCCTACCCGGTATCCGCTACAACGCGACTGACCCTGTCACCGTTCTATGCCCTGACCCGGCGGGTAGACTTATCAAATCTGGTACAGCCGGATCTGACCTCAGACTATGCCGGTATCCGGGCCGAAGCGGTTTTCGACAATACCAAGAATACGGGCATGAACATGATTTCGGGTACGCGGGCCAAAGTGCGCTTCGAGAATTATGCCGGTATCCGGTCTGCATCCGAGAGCTTTAACCGGTTGTCGCTCGATTTACGTCACTATCAGAAAATTCACCGTGACCTGATTCTGGCCGGCCGTCTGTCGTTCAGCCAGTCGGGTGGTGCAGCGCCGAAACAGAGCACATTGGGTGGCATGGAAAACTGGATTGGTTCTTCGCAGATTCAGAACGAAAATGTGGCTACCAATCCGTTACGGGTACCGAACGCACTGGCTCCGGAGCGGGAAGATTTCCGTAATGTATTCTTCCTGGATTTTGCGTCAAACCTGCGCGGTTTCCGTTTAGGCAAGCTAACCGGCAAC
>NZ_CAMFHL010000094.1 GCF_945952095.1 uncultured Arsenicibacter sp.
TCCGAATTGCTTTCACTCACTTATGGAATCAAAATTCGGGATGACTCATGTTTCATTCACAGCGTCCTGTTTATTGCGCTGTTCCTGCGTTCAGCAGTTGATTGAACAATAGCTTGAACGTATTATGCGATTGCGCGCGGAAAGTGATTTCAGGGCCGAACGCCAGCAGTTTGCCGTTGCCTACCTTCGCTTCGAACGCGGTTACCCCGTTCTGCAGATACGCCTGACCCCATGCCCAGCCGCTACGCAGGGGCTTGTTGGTAGAAAACCACGCCAATGGTTTCAGGTCGCCTTTGGCAACCGCATCCGGTGCCAGGTTAAAGACCGGGCTGGCGTCGAAATAAACGTCGCTCTGGGTCGTCATTCCCCAGGTAGCGTGCTGCGTTGAGTCCAGTGTAACGCGCAGGATACTGCCCGGAATGTAATACTTCTCAGCAGGTAACGGCCGTTCCTGACCGGTATTGGTCATTTCGACAAGCGCATTCCGGACAGGCAGGCCAAGGTGATACGCCAGGTTGGTGCTGCTGCCGATTGTGACAACATTACCGCCTTCTTCCATGAACTTCTTCAGCTGCGGAATAGACTTGTCGGCCGTAATGCGGCCCATCCATGGTCTGAATTCCGCTGGGATTTCTTCGGTTTTCGGCTCACGGCCAAAGCCGAACTCGCCGTCACCACCCCCCGGACGGGCAGCACCGCTGCTTACGGCCGGAATGGCACGGGTTACGAAAACGATTACGTCAAATTTTTTCCGCAGGTCACCGGCATCAATATCCTGTGCATAAACCACCTTCATCGGGAAATGATACTGCTCCATCATCCAGCGCACCCAACCCGACGGCATTGATCCGCCGTAGCTGTCCCAAAGCGCAATCCGCATCGGGCTGACCTTCGTCAGGCCGGCTGGTTTTTTGCTGAGGCCTGTCACATGTACGCCCAGGTCGCTGGCGGCCTTATCGAGTGCGGCTTTGGCTTTGCTGCCGGCCGGTATAAAGAAGGCACCGGCCTCCACATTGCCCTGACCGGCGGCACCTTTCGGTAACCGGTACACCTCAATACCTGAGGCAATCAGGTCGTTAACGGCAATAAATGAGTTGTTTGAGCGGCTGGTCAGTACGTAACCGCCACTGGCTGAGGCATCAACGGTGCCCTTCGGTGCCTGCAGTTCGCCGTAAGGCAGGGCTTTGAACGGACCGTCGAAGCTTTCCAGCACGCGGTCAACCTGAACGCCCATCTGGTAGGCCAGTGTCCAGCCCGCTGCATCGTATGGCCGGATCGGCGGGCCACCCTGATACTGGAAATCGTTCGGGTGATCCTGCGGTTCAAACATGTCAATAACGTGCGGGCGGAAGGCCTGAGCCGTTTTGACCACATACGAGCCTGCCGGATATTTTTTGCCGTTTACCGTAAATTCGCCGGTAGCCTGATGAATCTGGATACCGGTTTTGATCAGAGCGTTAATAAACTTCACGGCTGTCGGGAAGTCAGCCTGATCGGCAGGGATGATGAATCCGCGCGGATCACGGGTTGCCGGGTCTTTCAATACCTGATCGAAGTACTTCACCGGTACACCCGACGAGCGGCCGCTCCAGCCGAACGGATCAGCAGCGCCGCTGCCGCCACCGGCATTAGCCCCCGCCGTTTTACGCTGGTCGGCCTGATAGGCCTGATTGATGGCCTCCACGCGCTTCGGCGACAGGGTCCAGTAGTCGGAGCTGCCACGGTCGATGGAGTTTTTACCCATGTGGTAGATGTTGTACAGCAACTCGTCGTGGTGACGGGCGGCATAGTCCAGCACCGAGTAGTTCAGCGACAGCGAGTAATCAATCGATTGCTTGTAGTGCCATTTCTGCGGTGTTACCGGATAAGGTGTATTGCCGTTCGGAATGAGGCGTTGCGGCACCAGTGGTACTTCTTCCGGTGTCGGGCCGCCGATGATTTCGGTCAGCAGGCCGATCATGTTGTGGAAGTGCGTTGTTGTGCGCAGACCGCCGTTATACCAGGTTGAGAAACTGGCTCCGTTGAGGCGCGTAAAGCCCGGCTTATTTTCCGCGTTGAGGCGGTTATACATGGCTGCCCCTACGGCGTCGATGCCCGTAACCATCATCGGGTCGAAGACGTAGTTGAACGGATCGCGGTAGGGCGGACCCGCTAGCACCGACCCGGCCGGACCGCGCTGGTGGTGGTTATACATGATCTGCGGAATCCACTCAACAAAGAGCTGACGCCCCATGTTCTGCGACTCTTTCAGGTTCATCATGAAGAAATCGCGGTTGTTATCGTGGCCGGCGTATTTTTCGTACAGACGCGGCAGGTTTTCCAGTGACCGTTTTTTCGGGTCCGACTCGCGCATGTACCAGTTGCTGACCAGCTCCTGACCATCCGGATTGGCATGGACGAAGAGGATAATGACGTTATCGAGAATCCGGAGCGTTTCGGGGTCTTTACGGCTGACCAGCTGCCACATGGTTTCGATCAGCTGATGCGTTCCAACGGTTTCAGTGGCGTGCAAGCCACCGTCGATCCAGACCACCGCTTTCCCTTCTGCCGACAGTGCACGGGCCTGTTCTTCGGTAATCCCTTCGGCACGGGCAAGTTTCTGTGAAATCTCCTTATAACGGTCCAGTTTTTTATGGTTTTCCGGCGACGTTACGATGAGCATGTACTGATGGCGACCTTCTTCGGTCATCCCGATGTCGACCAGTTTCGACCGGTCTGAAGCAGCAAGTTTTTTAAAGTACGCTTCGGTTTGCGTGTAGTTGGCTAACTGATAGTCGTCGCCGATGTTGAAACCGAAATGCTCCCGGGGCGAAGGCAGGTTTTGGGCCCGGGAAGACATAGTCAAGCTAAGGGCCAGAAGGGCCGTTAGTAACGGTAAACGTTTACGTATCATAAACTGATCAAAAATATTGATACACTCAGAGTTTGTTAGAAGTGTTCCAGCTAAATAAGCCATTTTATTTTACAATATACCTGAGCATGCATATAAAATTTTACCGTTTTAGGGTATTGTACTATAAGTTATTAGAGGATTACAGAAGTAAGTCAAACGGCTGAAAGTGTAACTATTAGTGTAGGTGAATGCCCCGGAAGACAACCCCTCTTTTTACCTGAAAGTCTGTATTTTTGCGCCAAATCCGGAAGTATATCCGTCTGGTACCGGCTTGTTTGCACGTATGAATAAAAAAAGAATCGGGCGCATTGCGTTCCGGCTGCATAGCTGGTTTGGTCTCATAACCGGTCTGTTTTTATTGCTTTTGGGCGTAAGCGGCTCGGCGCTGATTTACATGGATGAGCTGGACCACTGGCTCAACCGCGACACCATGACGGTAGACGCAACGGGCCCGCGCCGGTCGCTGGATGAACTCTACGGACAAATTACGAAGCGCTACCCGGCGCTCGACAACATTGCCTGGCTTAATCCGCAGGCCGGGCCGGACGAAGCGTATAATTTCCGTCTGTACCTGAATGACGGGAAGCTGCATACGTACGACCTTGGCATGCTGACCCTCAACCCGTATTCGGGTGCGGTGCTGCGCGAGGGGCGCAATGACGAGTTCCGGTCGGGGATTATGCCCTGGCTGTTCCAGTTCCATTTTTCCTTTCACGGTGGTATGCCCGGCGCAGCGCTGACGGCCATTTTCGGGCTGACGATGCTGGTGTCCATTATTACCGGCCTGATCATTTACCGCAAGTTTATCTGGAAGGTACTGACGTTCCGCGTGGCCATCAAGCGGAAAAACTGGCGGACACTATCATCGGACCTGCACCGGGTAACCGGCGTCTGGACACTGCTGCTGAACACCGTCATTTTCTTCACCGGTTTCTGGATGAATCTGTTTGCCTTCGAACCCGACGTATGGCAGACAGAGACCACTCTGGCAAAACCTAATGTACCCGTCCGGCAATCGCTGGACCGTATGCTGGTACAGGCGCGTCAGGCAATGCCGGATCTGGAGGTATCGTATGTGACACTGCCTACCCAGCCTGAACGTAACTTTATGATCCGTGGCAGTCGTCCGGGCGATTGGGGGATTTTCGGAAAGAGTAATTCCGTAGCTATTGACGGACAGACCGGCGAACTCAAAGCCGTTAAGCGGATTGAAGACGCGCCGGTTGCGGCTAAAATCGAGGCGATGGTCCATCCGCTGCATGTCGGAACGTACGGCGGCTGGCCCATAAAATGGTTGTATATCGTGCTAGGCCTGACACCCGGATTATTGTCGGTAACAGGCGCTTTGCTCTGGTGGCGGCGGAAGCGGAGGTAGCATATAACATGGATAACCGGCCTGATATTCCGGTACTTTATAGAAACGCTGGTATACTGTTTATACTTGAGTAGCTGAAAAGCACTATCTTTGTCGCTTATGCGTCAGCTGATTATTTATATGCTTTTGGTCGCGGTGCTATTGCCTGTCATTAGCCCGTGGGGAACCATTGCCTATTACCAGCTGAACAAGGAATATATTGCCCGCGTCCTGTGCGAAAACAGGGATAAACCCCAGCTCCATTGCGACGGTAAATGCTATCTGGCCAAACGGCTGAAAGCGCAACAGGACAAACAGGATAAGGAAACAACAGAACGGGTACAGAAGGTACCTGTACTCCAGTTATTCTGTGCCGATATGGGGTCTTATCTGTTTGCGCGGCCTGTCAGTACACATACAACATCTCCTTTAGCGGCCTGGCTTGCGGGCTGCCATACCGGCTATCACGCCGAACTTCTCCAGCCCCCGCAAATCAGCTGAACTGATACACTGCCGGCTTCGTGCCGTTGCTGTAAAGCAGATTTGTTCATTTTTTTCTCTTCCAGATGAAGTCAATACCCTCTCGCCGCCACCTGCGCCGGCTGTTAGAGGGCACAGGTGTTGCGTTGCCGGTACATCCGCTTTTCAGCCATGAAAACTGGATATGGGGCTTGTTGGCCCTTATCCATCTGGCGGTATTCTTCGGCCTGTGGGACCTGTGTCTTCGCGCTCTATAACTCATCCCGAAAAAGCACCAGGCCACTGGCTTTCATCCACAGATGTACTTGTCCTGGCCATGCTCAACACTTTATACTCATGTTACGGATGGCTCCGCTCATCCGTAAAAACTAATTCATAACATGACTGAAACTATCATTACCCGGTTTTCCGGAAAGATTTTCCTGGCAGGGCTAGGCGTACTGTTTCTGCTGAGTACTTCCGGCCTGTTCGCGCAGGTAACGAACCGTAGTCTTCAGGACAGTATTGTCTTTGTGTGTGAGCCCTGCAATCTGCCTTGTGATACCATACAGCATGCATCGCCGGGTATTTGTGAGGTATGCGGCATGCAGCTGTTTGCCACCTATGCCGGGCTCAAACCAAAACAAGGACCGATCAGCAAAACATTCGGTAAAACCGTGGCCGTGCTGTTGTTTCCCGGCGTCGAGGTCATCGATTTTGCCGGCCCTTATGAGGTTTTTGAAACCGCCGGTGCCAGGGTCTTTACCGTCGCTGAAACGACAGGTATCCTGAAAGCAGGTAAAGCGCTGCAGGTTAAACCTGACTACAGCTTTGCGGACATGCCCCAGGCAGACATTATCCTGGTGCCCGGCGGCAATGTAGACCGCTCCGACCCGAAAATCCTGAACTGGCTGAAAGCGCAGGATAAGCAGGCTGAAAAAATAGTGTCGGTATGTAACGGGGCTTTTTTTCTGGCCGGCGCCGGACTGCTTGATGGGCTGAGTGCCACCACCACGTTTCCGCTGGTGGCTGCTTTACAAAGCATATCCCCGAAAACAAAGGTTGTTAACGACCAGCGATACGTCAATAACGGGCATATTATTACATCGGCCGGGCTATCGGCCGGCATCGATGCCGCCTTGTTTGTGGTCTCTGAGTATATAGGCGTCGTTGGTGCTCAGCAAATTGCCATGACGCTGGAATATAACTGGAATGATGGCAATGGGTATGTGCGGGGGCAGTTAGCGGATAAACACCTGGCCCGGAGTATGGATATTTTCTCTCCGTTTGCCCCGAAATTACGTACCTACGCCGGTGACCGGAACCAGTGGCAAGCCGGTCTGGACATCGAAACGCCGTTGTCTGACGGGCAGTTAACCGGGCTAATCGATGCCCAGTTTGCTCAGGTGAATCAATGGAAGCGGGCCGGATCTACCCCGGCCTCAAGCCGGTGGACATTCAAAAACGGTGCAGAAGACTGGAATGTCCTGGCGACTATTGAAGCCAAAACAGGAAACATCAGATATGTTACGCTCAAGGTGTGGCGCTAACGGAGATCAGTGTAAAGCACTAATCAGGTGTATTCTTCTTAAAATAAGTTCATTGTAACAGTTAATCAATCGGTAAAATGCCGCTTAAAAATACAATAACCATTCTTTTTTGCCTGCTGGCAATCAGCAGTTTTGCTCAGTCTATAAAAGGAACTGTTAAATCGCAGTCGGGTGAAGCCATCGGCTTTGCCAATATAGTTGTTCTGAACAGTTCAATCGGCACGGTCGCCGACAAGGACGGTAATTTTTCACTTGCCCTGGACAAAGGCAGGTATCAGCTGCAGGTAAGTACCGTTGGCTATGCTACAAAAATCCAGCCCGTGGCTGTAGGTAACCAGCCGCAGACGGTGGCGATTACCTTAGCCGATAATACCAACGCGCTGAGCGAAGTAGTTGTAACAGCCGATAAAACAGAAGAAAGGCTGCAGAATACGCCGCTGGCGGTTACTTCTTTAAGTAGCAGGCAGTTGAAAGAATACAGGGTCTGGACAATCAATGACCTCACGGCATTGGCACCAAGTACATTTACCGTAGAACACGGCAACAGTACCGGTTCCAGTTTTTTAAATATCCGGGGCGCTATGGGCTTTTCAAATGATCAGGCCGTAGCAACTTATGTGGACGGCGTTTATCAGTTTGATTATTTTTCGGCTCCAATCAATTTCAGCAATATCGAACGGGTTGAAATTCTGCGGGGGCCGCAGGGCACCCTTTACGGCAGAAATGCCTTTGGCGGTGTACTGAACATCATTACCAGAAGACCCACAAACCAGACCAGCGGATTTGCGGAAATCGATTTGGGTAATTACGGTCAGCAGCGCTACAGCGTAGGGATTAATACACCCCTCATTACCAATAAGCTGTTTGTGAACGCTGGTTTTCAGTCCAACAACCGGGGGGCCGTGTATACCAACCCAACTCAGGATACCAAAAATTTTGACCACCATAACGCCTATAGCGGTAATGTAAACCTGAAGTATCTGGTATCGGATAAATGGACAATTGACTGGAACACCCGCTACGAAAACGATAAGGATAAGGGAGCTTATCCGTGGGCTGCTACCGACAGTGCCGCCAGAGCTAACCCGTATACGGTTTTCGGCAATTGGGACAATACAGAACGCAGAACCAATGTCAACACATCGGTTGCTGTAAAATACTTTGGCAACCGGTTCAACTTCACGTCCATCACCGCTTTTGTCGATTACCATATCTGGCTTCCGGGGCGATTTGATTTTGATTTTAGCCCTGCCCGGTTAATCAGCTTTACAACCTGGACCCGACAAAACCAGCTGACGCAGGAACTCCGTTTTTCGTCGCCGGCCAATGCCGGCCAATGGAAATGGACGGCAGGGTCCTTTTTGTTCGGGGAAAAAACAAAGAATAGCAGCACGACCTATTTTGACGAGGATTATGCCCTTCTTGATCCGGCTGCGCCTTACGCGTCGATCAGTGATGGAAAAAGAAAGGCGTATGGTATTGCGTTCTTCGGGCAGGCTACCTATGCCGTCTCGCCTGCATTTGATGTTACTGTCGGGGCAAGGTATGATGTAGAGCGCAGGGAGCTGACGCAGAATGCTTCGTTTGAAAAAGATAATGTAGTTACGCTTCTTGCTCCCGACAGTACGGCCCAAAAAACCTTTAATGCGTTTACGCCCAAGGTTGTGCTGAGCTATAAATTAACCGGTAATTCAATGGTATACGGGTCTTATGCCAAAGGATTCCGGGTCGGCGGGTTTAATTTCGGCAACAAAACAAACCCCACGTACAATCCTGAAAAATCGGATAACTATGAAGTGGGTATAAAAAACACACTGTTTAATAACCGGCTGAAACTGAATCTTACGGCTTTTTATTTTCAGCAAAAGGACCAGCAGGTAGCTACATCCCGGGATGGTATAAATTACGCTACGCTGAATGTCGGCGACATGAATAACTACGGTCTGGAACTGGAAGCCTCAGCGCTGCCTGTCAAAAATCTGCAGATCGAGTGGACCGCGAGCACGTCGCACAGCGAATACAAAAAACTGGAATTGTTTGATGCCGTAACCAATGCCGTAAAAAATTACAAGGGTAATAAGGCGATTAACAACCCTGCCCTGCAGTCGATGCTTGCGGTTCAGTATGGTGTTTCGTTGTCTAAATCTGATCAGCAGCTCAGAGCCTTTGTTCGTGGGGAATTCAGATACATTGGTGAATACCAGCTTGATTTTATTAATCAGTATCAGCAGAAAGCATATGGTATGCTCAATGCCCGGGCAGGCGTTACCAGTAACCATGTTGATATTGCACTGTGGGCACGTAACCTTACTGATGCACGCTACATGGCATACGGGTACGGCAGTTATATGATGGGTCTGCCCCGAATGCTGGGCGTAACGTTAACAGGACGGTTTTAACGCGTAATTAACTGAAAACTATGAACTACATTCTCATCCTTTTGTGTAGCCTGACCGGTTATGCAGCGATGGCGCAGCGGTCGCCGGAAACGATGACGCCGGTATTGCGGCAGGAGCTGATTGATGCCTTTGACGCGTCGGAGCGCTACAGCCTGAAAATCTGTGAACAGATGCCGGCGGAGCATTACAACTTCCGGTCTACGGACTCGACCATGACGTTTGCCGAGCAGTGGCGGCATTGCTGTATCTTTACCAGCGGACAGCTGGCAGGGCGCCTCGGGATCGACAACCCGTATAAAACCCGTAAACTGCCAAAGGTCATGAACAAGGAACAGATCATGGCTGAAGTGAAAAGCCTGTATGATTTTGTCCGTCAGACCATCCGGAATGTGCCCGACAGTAAGCTGTATGAGAAGACAGACTTTGTCAACGGAGCTATTCTGGGGTGGCGGCTGATCTATGCCATGGAGAACCATATCATTCACCACCGCGGCCAGTGTATTGTCTACCTACGGCTCAAGGGAATTACACCGGAAAGTTATTATGGCTGGTAATCAATCAGTAATGCACAAAACATCGTATAATCACAACCCAATGAAAACAATCCTCCTTTTCGTGGCATCCATCCTGGTTGCCATGAACACCGTTGCCCAAAAGACCGGCTCGGTCGAAATACAGTTCGATAACGTGGTCGGTAATCAGGATCTGGTCCTGAAAGACAAGACCTATACCAACGCTAACGGCGATGAGTTTGCGGTGTCGCTGTTTCAGTACTATGTCAGTAATTTCCGGCTGACGCGGAAAGACGGCAGCGAGTATGTAGTGCCACAGGATGAGTCGTATTTCCTGATTCGGGAACAACGCCCTGAAACGCAGCGCATCGTCCTGAAAAATATACCCAAAGGTACCTATGTCGGCGTCAGCTTTGTGATTGGTGTAGATAGCCTGCGGTCGGCTTCAGACGTGAGCCGGCGGCAGGGGTGTCTGGATGTCGGGGGCGAAGGGAAGGATATGTACTGGGCATGGAATTCAGGGTATATCTTCGTGAAAATGGAAGGACGTTCGCCCCAGGTACCGATGACCGGCAACCGGAAAGATCTGGTCTTTATGTACCACATTGGCTTGTTCGGCGGGATGGGTGATAAAAAAACGCTCAACAACATTAAGGCGGCAAACCTGAGTTTTGGCGCCGATAAGGTGCGCGTGAAGACAGACGATATAACCCGTATCGGCATAAAAACGGATGCGTCGAAACTGCTCAACGGATCAACCAATGTCAGCATTGCGGCCAACCCGTCGGTGATGGGCGGTCCGTACTCAAAACATATTGCGGATAACTACGCGACTATGTTCAGCTACGACGGACTGAAAAAAGAGCTGCCGGCCGGAAAAGGAGCTGGTGTGGTTGGCATGAACGAGTAAAAAACGATTACCATGACCTTGAAAACCGGTATTGCTCTTTGTGGTTTTGGCGTGTTGCTGCTGTCGTTCTGTACAAAGAATGAACCGGCACTGTTTGAAAAACCGGCCAACTTTCCGGCACCGACCTATAAATTCGCCGAAAACCCGCTGACAGCCGACGGGGTGGCTTTGGGCAAAATGCTGTTTTATGATGCGCTGTTGTCGAAAGATAACACCATCAGCTGCGGCAGCTGCCATCAGTTGTCGGCGGGTTTTACCCAGCATGGACATGCCTTGAGTCATGGCATCAATGACTTGCTGACCAAACGAAACTCCATGCCGTTGTTTAATCTGGCCTGGTCGACGGATTTTGGCTGGGACGGCGGAGTACATCACCTGGATTTGTTCCCGCTGGTGCCGCTGCAAAATCCGTCGGAAATGGACGAAACGCTGGCTGATGTGCTGGAAAAGCTCCGGAAAACAAACCAGTATCCGCCTCTGTTTACCAGGGCATTCGGCTCACCGGAAATCAATACGGAACGCTTCCTGAAAGCTCTTTCGCAGTTTATGCTGACGATGGTCTCGGCAGATTCCCGCTACGACAAAGCGATGCGCAACGAAGGCGTAACGCTGACGGAAGCCGAGCAGGAAGGACTGGCACTGGTGCGGCAGAAGTGCGGTAACTGCCATACCGGCGAGTTATTCACTGACAATAAGTTCCGGAATAACGGGCTGAAACGGGAGCTGAATACTGATGAGGGCCGCTACGATATTACCCTGCTGAACGAAGACCGCTTCCGGTTTAAAGTCCCAGGCCTGCGGAACCTGGCCGTCACGGCACCTTATATGCACGACGGCCGGCTGGAAACGCTGGAGGCGGTGCTGGATCATTACAGCAGCGGGGTGGAAGACAGCCCGACGCTTGATCCGTTGCTGAAGCAAAACGGGCGGCTGGGGATTGCGCTCACGGCTGATGAGAAAAGCAAAATACTGGCCTTTCTACAGACCCTGAACGATGATACGTTCCTGAAAAATAACCGGTTTGCCGAATTCGGTTTGCCCGAAAAACCGCAACAGGGATCAATGGCCACCATTGACTGGAGTAAAGTTGATCTGACGCTGACCAATCCGGTGCTGAAAACATCATTCGATAAGGTGATGGGCTATTATCGGGACATGCTGAATGGCCTGCTGGCCGAAGACGGCGCTACGGTAAAGCAGTCGGCGTTGCGGATGCTGAACATCCTCAAAAACGTTGACCGGTCACAGATGACGGAGCAGCAGCGGGCTTTTTATGCGCTGGTGTATGAGGACCTTGGCTTTGATACAGAGCACGTCGGCGAGACGGGATTAATCGCCCACCAACGGGATCATTTCGGAGATTTGTCCAAAAATCTGTACCGGCTCGTTAAGGCATTTCACCTGAATAAAAAGCCGCTGTACTACCACTTCTGCCCGAAAGCGGTCTACAATCAGGGGGGGTACTGGCTGACAGAAACCGCTGACAGTAAAGGAAATCCGTTTTTCGGCAAACATGATGAGGCATGCGGCACCATTTCACACGTAGTGCTGGAATGATGCCGGTCATACGGCTGTACTGATCAAAATTAGTAGACTATAAAGCGAAGAGTCATTATCTTTGCGGAAAATTACAAAAACGTGCGTTCGGTTCTGGTGTACATATTGCTCTTTGCGATTATGCTGCCAACGGTTAGTCCGTGGGGAACCATTGCCTGTTTTCAGCTGAACCGGGACTACATTGCCCGTGTGCTGTGCGAAAACCGCGACCGGCCGCAAATGAATTGTAACGGCCAGTGCTATCTGGCCAAACGACTGAAAGCGCAGCAGGACAAACAGGATAAGGAAACCAGCGAGCGGGTGCAGAACCTGCCCGGGCTCCAGCTCTTCTGGCAGGCACCGGTTACGTTTGACGCCCTTACACTGCCAGTCGTAACTACGCAGAAAGGCTGGCTGGGCCTGTACCTGCTTAAACGCTACTCAGCTCCTTTACTGAATCTCTTTCAGCCTCCCCGTTATTAATTGTCTCCCGTTTAGCCGGTAACAGCCTGCTGTTGCCCGGTGCTTTATGACCGCAGTATTCCGGCGGTATCATCCTTTTACGTATCCATAATTCATGCTTAGCTGCTGAGCATGAGTAATTTATTTTATTTCCCCTTAGGGGAGGAGACAATTATTTCCATGAAATCGATTCTTTCATTTGTCGTTGCGGCTGTATTAGCCGTCACCATTTTTTCCTGTTCAAAAACCGAAGTCGACAGCATTGACCCGAACGGTACCGGTGGGCTGACCCTAGAATTCGACAACTATGTCGGGGGAACAAACATGGCCCTCGGTACGGCGCAATATAAAAACACGGCCGGTGAGTCGTTTACGGTCACTACC
Source organism: uncultured Arsenicibacter sp. (assembly GCF_945952095.1). Taxonomy (GTDB): domain Bacteria; phylum Bacteroidota; class Bacteroidia; order Cytophagales; family Spirosomataceae; genus Arsenicibacter. Next base: position 12,460 of record NZ_CAMFHL010000094.1, read on the forward strand.
TTCAACTACTTTGTGAGCAATATTGAGCTTACGAAAGAAGACGGAACGGTCGTGAAAGTACCGAACAGCTATTATCTGGTACGGGAAGCCGACCCTAAATCGCTGAATGTATCCCTGACCGGTATTCCGCAGGCGAATTATGCAAAAGTTGCCTTTACCGTCGGCGTTGACAGCCTGAAAAGCCAGGCACCGGTGACAGAGCGTACCGGAGGGCTGGACACCGGTAGCTACGGGACGGATAACATGTACTGGTCGTGGAACTCAGGCTATATTTTCATGAAGCTGGAGGGCATCTCGCCCGCGTCAACGCTTTCCAGTAAAGCGTTCCAGTATCATATCGGTGGTTATGGCGGTGGTTTTCAGGGGGCCGCCAAAACGGCAAATAACCTGCGTAAGATTACGCTGCCGCTGGGCACCACAAGCGCTAAGGTGCGAACCACCACGACGCCAACCGTACATCTGATTGTGGATGCCGCCAGAGCACTGGGCGGTACGAATACCATCAGTTTTGCGGCGACACCAACGGTACACAGCCCGGCACTGGCTAAGCCAATTGTTGATAATTACGTGAATATGTTCGTGGTCGATCACGTACATAACGACTAAATCCAGCTCAGGTGTCCTGAAGGCGCGGCGTCTTCCGGACCCTTTATGTGGTATGGGAAAACTACACACAACAGGAAAGCTTGGTAATGTAGTACGTGGATTGATGGTCTGCGCGTTGCTGGCCGGTATCAGCAGTTGCACCGGAGAAGCTGAGGTATCGCTGGATACCCCGACGTTTACCGTGCCGAAAAACTTTCCGGCACCGGCTTACGCGCTGGACCGCAACCGGATTACCTCAGCCGGCGTCGAATTGGGCCGGACGTTGTTTTTCGACCCTAAATTGTCCCGTGATAATTCAATCTCCTGCGCCGAGTGCCATAGCCAGCCGAATGCCTTTACGCATCATGGCCATGATGTGAGCCACGGTATCGACAACCGTGTGGGAACGCGCAATTCGCTGCCGATTCAGAATCTGGCGTGGAGTACCAGTTTTTTCTGGGACGGCGGAGTACTTGATCTCGATCTGGTGCCGGTTGCACCCATTGAGAACCCGCTTGAAATGGATGAGACGCTGTATAATGTGCTGGAAAAACTCCGGAAAGACAGTACATATCCGAAAAAATTCAAGGCGGCATTCGGAACGGAGGAGGTGACGACCGCCCGTTTTCTACAGGCGCTGTCACAGTACATGCTGACGCTGGTTTCGGCCAATTCGCGGTATGATAAGTATGTCCGGAATGAAGGCGGCACCCTGAGCGCCGATGAGTTGGCCGGTAAGCAGTTGTTTGTACAGAAAGGCTGCGCGAACTGCCACGCCGGCGAGTTGTTTACCGACAACAAGTTCCGCAACAACGGGCTGAGCCTGGCATTCGGCACTGATTTAGGCCGGGGCCGGATTACCGAAGCGCCGCAGGACAATTACACGTTTAAAGTCCCGAGCCTGCGTAATGTCGGGGTATCTTACCCATACATGCACGACGGCCGTTTCCGTACGCTGGAGGCAGTACTGGATCACTATGCGGAGGGCGTTACCGAAACCCCGAACCTCGATCCGCTGCTGAAGCAGAACGGGCGGTTAGGGATTCCGATGACCGCCGGCGAAAAAGCCAGCATCATTGCTTTTCTCAAAACGCTTACGGACGAGGAGTTCCTGAAGAATCCGCAATTCATACAGAAATGAAAAAACTATTGATTTTCATGTTAGTACTGTGGCCGCTGGTTAGTTCTGCCTGTGATATTTGCGGGTGTTCAAACGGCGGGGCCTATTTCGGGATCATGCCGCAGGTTGGCCGGCCGTTTGTCGGGGTGCGCTATCGCCTGTCTTCGTATGATTCCCACCTGAACAGCCAGTATTTACGGACGAAGGAAACGTTCCGGGCTACGGAGGTGTGGGCGCGCTTTTATCCGGCCCGGCGGCTACAGGTAATGGTCTTTGCGCCGTATTATGTCAATCAGCAGCAGGAGGTTAGTTCCGGAGCGATTCGCCGGCTGCAAGGTATCGGCGATGTTACGGCGCTGGCCAACTACAATGTTTTTAATACGTTCTGGGATTCTACCCGTGTACACCGCGTTAACCACAGTCTGTTGCTGGGCGCCGGTGCGAAACTGCCAACCGGCCGTTTCCGGTATGATCAGACGGATCTGAGTGAGGTAAACAATCCGAATTTTCAGCTGGGGACGGGTAGCATTGATGCCTTGCTCAGTGCATTGTATTCAATGCGGGCCGGTTCGTGGGGCTGGAATACCGATCTTACCTATAAACTCAACACAACCAATGCACAGCAATACCGCTTCGGTAACCGGCTGACAGCCAACAGCCTTGTTTTTTACGCGAAAGAACTGTCGTCGGTTACGCTGATGCCGAATGCCGGTGTCTATGCTGAGGTTGCGGCGCAGGATCACCGGAATGGTGTCGTCAATACGCAGACCGGCGGGTATGTCACGATGGCTAATCTGGGCATGGAACTATATACAAAGCGGTTTTCAGTGGGAGCAACCTACCAGCACCCGATGGCGCAGCAACTGGCCGATGGCGAGCTGAAAGCCCGCAGCCGGGCAACGGTTCACATCACGTTAATGTTATAGCCTTTACAAACGAAACAGAGATGAAATACTATCATTTGCTATATATGCTGCTGGCCTTTACCGCCTGCCAGTCAAAAACGGAAGAGCATCAACATCATCACGGGAGTACTGCTAAGGTAGTGGCAGAAACCGACTCGGTAGGGCGGCTGGAGCAGGAAATTCTGGCCATTCATGACAGCATTATGCCGCAGATGAGTGAGCTGATGCGGCTCAAAAAAGCCGTTTCTGCCAAAATTGAAGCGGCTAAAGACGAAGCAGGCAGGAAAGAAGGACTGGCGGTTAGCAGCGAGCTGGAGCAAGCCGATCAGGCCATGATGAGCTGGATGAACCAATATAACGGTGATACCCTGAAAAAGCTGCAGCCGGCACAGGCCATGACCTACCTCAGGGATCAGCATGGTAAGGTAAAGGATATGGGCCAGATAATGCAGGTAAGTATCAGTCACGCTAAAGCCTATGCGCACCCCTGATCATGAAACGGACACTGTTTGCCGGAGCGCTGGGCCTGCTGGCTGTCCTGGCCTTGCATGGTTGCCGGTGGGAGGCAGAAAAACTGCCTTACCTGGGCGAACCGGAAACGATTACGAAGGTGGTAGACGGGAAACCGGTGGAAGAGCTGGTTTATCCAGCCATTCCGGCCTTTCAGTTTACCAGTCAGGATAGTGTGCCGGTTACGGAGAAAAACTTCGACGGTAAAATCTACGTGGCAGATTTTTTCTTCGTTACCTGCCCGACCATATGCCCCGTCATGAAGAAAAACATGCTGAAGGTGTATGAGGCGTTTAAGGGGGCAGATGATATACGGATTCTGTCGCATACCATTGACCCGAATCATGATACGCCGGCGGTGCTGAAGCAGTATGCGAACGATCTCGGTGTGTCGGGTTCAATGTGGCAGTTTGTCACGGGCGACAGGGAGAAAATTTATGACATCGGCGAAAATCATTATCTCGTCACGGCGGGTGCAGACTCGACCGCTCCCGGCGGGTATATCCACAGCGGTGCCTTTGTGCTGATTGATAAGGAAAAGCATGTCCGTGGTCAGTATGATGGCACGACTGAAGAGGGGACGAATAAGCTCATTGCCGACATTAAACGCCTTCGCGACGAATACAAAAACGATTAACTAACACAACTAAACCATGAAAATTACACAAACTGCCCTGGTAACCGGCCTGTTTATGCTGGTTAGCTTATTGTCGTTCGGCCAGAAAAAGGCCTGGAAAGAGCTGGACGAATACCATTCTGTCATGGCGAAGACATTCCATCCGGCCGAAGAAGGTGATCTGAAGCCGGTAATGACCCGTTCCGGCGAACTGGTGGCGAAAGCCGTTGCCTTACAGAAAGCAGCCATCCCGGCCAATTACCGGAAAGAAGGCGTCAAACAGTCGATTGATCTGCTGGCAAAAGAATCAGCCGCGCTGGATAAACTGGTACAGCAGAAAAAGCCGGAGGCTGACATTAAAAAGGCAATTACGGCGCTGCATGACCGCTTCCATGAAGTTATGGAAAAGTGTGAACACTAACCAGTAACAACACGGCTTAACCAACGTTTTTCTTTGCTGTTCCGGAGATACATAGCGCTTTTTCTGCTGATCACACTTTGCGCCAAAGTGCTGATTGTGCCGTGTATTTTACTGGATTTTGAGGTTCGGAAAGCGTATATCATCAGTAATTTCTGCGAAAATAAAAACCGGCCTGCGCTGCACTGCGACGGAAAATGCTATCTGGCAAAACGCCTCAGAGCGGCTCAGGAACGGGAAGAACAATCGAAGACCGAGGAGGTCGTAAACCGGCTGCTGAAAGCAGTTTATTACCAGGATACGGTGCTTCGGTATGTGGCCTCAACGCTCCCCCTGACCGCGTTCATCAACCAACGCTTCCCGGCTTTTTCCTGCACAATCACACGGCCCGGCTATCTGTCCGGTGTATTCCGTCCGCCTGCTTTGTCGTACTGACTGGCTTCCGCACCAAACGAAGCATATCGTTTAGTTTATCAGTACAGACATTCTCATGAAACTTAAATTAATAGTTGCCCTGGCAGTTTTACTGCTTAGCAGTAAGGCATTTGCCCAAACCATAACAGGGCGCATTTTTGATGCCCAAACCAAAGAACCGGTCATTGGCGCTACCGTTCGTGTGGTACAGGGCCAGGCCGGTACCACAACCGATGTCAACGGCCGCTTTGCCCTAAAGCCGGTACCTGACAATGCCCGCCTGATTATTTCCTCGGTAGGGTACGGTACACAGGAGATAAAGGCCTCCGGGATCGGCAGAGGCATTGCGCTCGAACCAAGTGTCGAAGATTTGCAGACAATTGTTGTGACCGGCAACCGGGAGGCTACGCTGCGGACCGAAACGCCGGTAGCCATTTCCCGATTATCGCCCCGGATCATCGACGAAACAAAGCCAACCGCCCTGTACGAAATCGTGAATAAGGTGCCGGGCGTGATGATGGTGAACCTCAACAACGAACAGCACATGATGGCGATCCGCCAGCCGATGACCACCAATGCCTACTTCCTGTATCTGGAGGATGGTATCCCGATCCGGCCGATGGGTGTCTTCAACCATAACTCCATTCTGGAATTCAACCAGTTCGCAATCAGCTCGGTTGAGGTAGTAAAAGGCCCTGTATCGTCTATTTACGGTGCTGAAGCCGTTGGCGGGGCAATCAACTTTATTACCCAGCGCCCGACGGTGTTACCGACGGCGAAGATCGGTGTGCAGGCCGATCAGTGGGGCTACAAGCGGGTACAATACGGGGCCGGTGCTACCATGGGTAAGCTTGGTGTGTATGTCGGTGGTTTTGTCGCCCGTCAGCGTAGTTCCTGGATGACCAGCTCAGACTACGACAAGGCTGCGGTTAATGCACGGGTCGAATACAGTTTTACCCCTAAAACGCGGCTGACGGGTGCGTTATCCTATAATAACTACGACTCGCAGACCAGCGGCAGCGTCGATAGTGTGGCGTTTTATAGCCGCCAGTACGTCAGCACAACGGATTTTACGTACCGGAAATCGTACTCGCTGCGTACCCGGCTGACGCTGGAACATGAGTGGAAAAATGGTTCTCAGTCGTTCATAACGGCTTTTCTGCGAGATAACAAGCACGGGCAGAATCCATCGTACAGCATTATCTGGCGTTCCGGTGCCTCGACTGCTACGGGGCAGATCAACTCCAATGACTTTAAAAGTAAAGGCGTTATTGCACAGCATACCCAGAAGCTCCCGTTCCTGAACGCAAAGGTCATTGCCGGCGCTACGGTCGATCTGTCGCCGAACACGTATTGGGCCTATCAGGTCGATTTGAATGCACAGCTGCGGGCCGACAAGAAATCAGTAGAGAAGTATACCATCGCGAAGGAACGTCCGGACGTTCAGCTGGCCAATTACAACGCCGACATTTTTAATACGGGTCTTTATGCGCAGGTTGAGTTCGAGCCGGTGTCGCGGCTGCGGTTATCGGCTGGTGTCCGGTACGACCGTATGTCGTTCGATTACGTGAATAACCTTGATCTGGACAAAACGACCGGTCTGGCCGTTGGCGGGACAAAAGAATATAGTCAGGCCACCCCGAAACTGGGGATGACCTATGATCTGGGCAAGGGCAAAGGGCTCTATGCCAGCTATTCGAAAGGCTTCTCGCCGCCGGCGCTAACCGCCATTTTCCGGAAACGCCCTGCCGCAGCAGCCAACGGCGATTTGTTCTACTATAACATCACGCCGGCGCTGTTCAATAACATGGAAGTCGGCGGCTGGGCGTCGCTCTTCAAAAACAAGGTATACGTTGATCTGGCCTATTACCAGATGAACGGCACCAATGAACTGCTCAACATCCGGCAACCGGACAACTCAACCGATTACCAGTCGGTCGGGAAAACCCTGCACCGCGGCGTTGAATTTGGGCTCACTTATAAACCGTCGAAACAGGTATTCTTCCGCTTTGGCGGTACAAATGCCATCCACCGGTTTGTGGCCTTTACGTTGAGTCAGCGGTCGTCGGATGCCGTAAAAGACGTAAATGGCAAGGATATGCCGTCGGCACCGCGCTGGCTCTGGAACACGGAGCTGAGCTACTATCCGGCCTGGCTGCCTAAATTCCGGACTTCAGTGGAGTGGCAGCATGTATCGTCGTGGTACCAGAATCAGGTAAATACAATCACCTATCCCGGCTACGACATCATGAATTTCCGGATTGGCTACCAGTGGAAAGGTATTGAGGTATTCGGCAATGTGCTGAACCTGACCAATGCGCTGTATGCAACCAACGCAACACGCGGCAATGCCGCCACGGACCGTACTACGTTTACCCCTGCCGCCCCACGGACATTTGTACTGGGTATTCAATACAATTTCACCGGTAAAAATTAGTGTCACTAACCGGCCTCCCCAAGGTATTGCCTTCGGGAGGCCTTTAGCCTTATGAAAGTCCTCATTTCCCTGATTTGTCTGTTTGGCCTGCTGGCACTGAAACCAGTACCGAAACCAGCCACCGGCATACGTTTGTCAGATCCGGCCGCTACCGGCCTGACACCCCGTTTTTCAACCGACCAGCACGGTAATCCGGTCCTGAGCTGGGCCGAGCGGGTGGATGAAAAATCGGCAAAATTCTTTTTCTCCGTGTCAACGGATGGCGGGCAGACCTTTGGCCCGAAAGTGCAGGTCGTTGCTCCGGCCGACGTGTCGGTTCACGCCGAAGGCATGCCGAAGCTGGCATTTAAAGCCGACGGCACGATACTGGCCCTGTTTGAGGTGCCTCGTCCGGCAGCCGCGTCACGCTTTGCCGGTGATTTGCTGTTTACGACCTCAGCCGACGGCGGCAAAACCTGGACACCTGCCAAAGCACTTCACCGCGATACGACGCCCGGCAAAAGTCATTCGTTCAGCGACCTGACCCGCTTGCCGAACGGACAGATCGGCATTGTCTGGCTGGATGATAAGATGCCGGGTAAGCCGGGGCGTAGTGTCCGGTTTGTACAGACCCTGCCGGAAGGCGGTTTTACCAGAGAACTGATTGTGGATGCCAACGCATGTCAATGCTGCCGGACCAATGTGTTCGTTGATCAGCAGGGGCAGATTCACCTCATGTACCGGGACATGGACGAGCAGTCGACGGATACGAATCCGGGTGCGCGGGACATCAGCCATGTGGTGTCGGCCGACGGTGGCCGGACGTTCAGTAAACCGGCGACGGTTTACGCAGATGACTGGCGGGTCAACGCCTGTCCCCATGCCGGGCCGGATGTGGAGCAGACCGGCAATGGTATCTATGCCACCTGGTTTTCGGGCAAGGAAAATGCCGTGGGCCTGCGTCTGGCTAAGCTGGGAAGCCCTGCTCTGATAGCAAGCCGGCTGTCAGACCGCGCCAGACACCCGCAGCTGACCGGTTATCACGGTCAGCTGGTATGGGTATGGGATGAGGCATTTCCGAAAAAAGGAAACGTATCCGAAGATGGTTTTCCGGAATATACACAGCGTATTTGTATGCAGCTGGTGACGGGCAATTCGGTGAAACCACTGACATTCCTGACCGATGACAATCAGCAGGCGACCTATCCCGCTGTGATGGCTACCAAAAACGGCTTGTTGCTTGCCTATGAACAACAGCAGGCCACGGGCGGAAATCCGGTTATTGTTTCCCGGCTGGTGACGAACCTGTAACCCGGTGATTTATTTCAGTACGGATAAGACAGGCGCCCCGACCGGATGTTCAGCTTTATAGTCAACGCCCAGCAGACGGGCAATGGTAGCGGCCAGCTGATTCTGGAAAAGTACCGGCCCGCCCTGCTGTTCGCCGGTCGGCGCGACCCCTGCTCCCGCGACCCCAAACCATAGTTGGTAGGAGTCGGCGGTTTTGGTGCCGTGATCTTTCCAGCGGACTTTCGGCGTGTGGCCCCGGCCGTGATCGGTTGTAAGCATAAAGGTGGTTTTACCGGCATACTGCGGCATGGTCTGCATGGTTTGCCAGAGGTCATTCAGCATACCGTCGATGGAATGGAGCATCTGTAAATGGTCGGCATACTTGCCGGCGTGGGCCAGATCATCGGTCTCGTCGAAGGAAATAAAAAGTACGCGCGGCTGTTTTTGCTTCAGGTAGTTTTTGGCCATGAAGTAAGTCAGGAAGTCCTGCCGGACGCCGTCGCCGAACTGAGAAGGAAGCAGCCGCATCATGTCATTGAGCAGTGAGTCGGAGCCGGAGCGCGGATTCACGATCAGTTCATTCGCCGAGTTGGCATAGATACCGCTGCGGTTTTCGTTAACAGCAGCCTCAATGACATTCCACGACGAAAACACGGCAATGCGGTCTTTAAAGCCTGGTTGCTGATTCAGGAATTCGAGTACGGTTGTATTCGGGTTGTCTTTTTTGTCGTTGGAACTAATACGCTCGTCGGCAAAACCCGACAGAATTTCGTTGTAGCCCGGATAACTGAACCAATAGGGATTAGCCGTATTCACCTTGCTGTTTTTTAGCCGGTTGCCGTAGAGTTGTCCTTGTCCGGCAATGACATTCCACCAGAAGGGGAGTAACTTCTGCCGGCGTTCGGCAGCTACAGGAGACCAGAACAGTTTACGGGCGGTAGCGGTATCAGGCGAGAATACCGGATCAAACAATAAGGTTGAGTCGGCACCGGTAAACACTTCCTGCCAGCGAACGCCGTCAAGTGTAATCAGGACAATATTTTGTGCCGGTTGCGCGGTGGCGCTATGCACAGACAGAATACTCCAGATGAGGAGAAACCGGAGGAGGATAGATTGCTTGATCATAACGGCAAAGAAAGAAACAAAAAGGCTCTCATCGCCGGCCCTGGCCATTACTGATTTATGAAATTTGCCGGATTCGCTAAAATAAAAGGCCGGAGCCGCGCAACGCTTACCGTATACAGGGCGTTATATCATACAGAACTTACCTTTTAAAATAAAGAGTGCCATGACGAGAATATATACACTGATTGGTATAGTAAGTACTATGCTTTTGTGGGGATGTCAGCACGATCCTGAAACAGCACCAACCGGCCGGATGCGGGTTACGTTTGACAATGTAGTAGGCGATAAAGACCTTGTCTTAAATTCCGGTACTTATACCAATGGCAGCAAAGAGACCTTCTCCGTATCGTTATTCAATTACTACGTCAGTAATATTAAACTGCTGAAAGCAGACGGGACCTCATTTACGGTTCCGCAGGACAGTAGCTATTTCCTGATTCGTGAAAGCCAGCCGGCAACCCAGACCATTTCAGTCGGACAAATTCCCTACGGTGAATATACCGGTATGGAGTTTATGGTTGGTGTTGATAGCCTCCGGAACACGATGGATGTCAGCAAGCGTACCGGTGTGCTGGATCCGGCAGGCGGACACAGCGGTGGCATGTACTGGGACTGGAATTCCGGCTATATTTTTCTGAAACTGGAAGGCAGTTCACCGCAGGCGGTTGAAACGGCAGGGACGTTTATGTACCACATCGGACTGTTTGGCGGCTATCAGGCCAAAACCCTCAATAACCTCCGTACCGTTCGGGTATCGTTCAATACTAATAAAGCTGTGGTTGGTCAGAGCCTGACGCCTGCCGTACAGCTCCGGACGGATGTAGCAACCATTTTTGATGGGCCTACGAAGATTAGTATCGCGCAACATCCGGACGTGATGGTCTCCGATTTTTCTGCGATCATTGCCAATAATTACAGCCAGATGTTCCGCTTTGTTAACTTACAGTCAAATTAACAGGATATGAGTCGCTGGCAGTGGATCGGTTTAATGGCAGCCGTTGGGTTCTGGGGGTACATTGTTGTTTCCTGCAAGCCGGGTAATTCGGGTGGGGGAGAGGACCCTGGCCCCGATCCGGTGAAGCCCGTGCAGACGACACCCTACACCTGGACTAAACCCGCCAATTTTCCGGCTCCCGTCTACGATTTTACAAAGAATCCGCTGACGGTACAGGGCGTACAGCTGGGCAAGGCGCTTTTCTACGATGGGCTGCTTTCCCGTAACGGGACAATCACCTGCGGGTTTTGTCATTCTCCGTTTAATGCTTTTGCGCACACCGATCATCCGCTGAGTCATGGTATTAATGATCAGATTGGTATCCGGAATGTACCGGCCATCCAGAACGTTGCCTGGGGGCAGCACTTTTTCTGGGATGGCGGTATTGTCGATTTAGATCTGCTGCCGCTTGCCCCGATTCAGAATCCCGTGGAGATGGGCGATTCAATGACGAACGTTCTGGCCAAAGTCCGGCAAACGGCCAGATACCGGACGATGTTCAAGGCCGCTTTCGGAACCGATTCCATTACAACCGCTGATTTCCTGAAAGCCCTGTCGCAGTTTATGCTGACGCTTGTATCGGCCAATTCTACCTATGATAAGTACACGCGCGGGGAGACCGGCGGTGACCTGAGTGAGGAGGCAAAGCGCGGGTTAACCATTTTTAAGGCAAAATGTGCCTCCTGCCACAGCGGTGAGTTATTTACAGACCAGAGTTTCCGCAATAACGGTTTACCGGTGCTGGCCAATGCCCGTACGGATGACAAGGGTCGGTATACCATTACGTTGCTGACCAGTGATCAGTATAAATTCAGAGTGCCGGGCCTGCGGAATGTTGAGTTTACACCGCCGTACATGCACGACGGACGTTTCCAGACGTTGCAGCAGGTTATCCAGCACTATGCAACCGGCGTACAGGATACCCCCCGGCTTGATCCGCTTCTGAACTGCCTCTTATACACATCTCCGAGCCCACGAGACAAGAGGCAATCTCGCATGCCG
>NZ_CAMFHL010000095.1 GCF_945952095.1 uncultured Arsenicibacter sp.
GGTGTTAACCGATCAGAAGCCCGCCACCCTATCGCCAAAAACGGTATATATCGTGTCCGGCACCATAGCACCTGCCACGACACCAAATGTAGTTTATATGCCGGAGCCGGATGACCTTATTCAGACGGGCCGGTTGCCCGAATGGCTGGGGGAGCAACTGATCGCGCACTATAACCTGAATCCGGCCGCGTTGCCGCTGAGCAAAACCGAGCTGAATGCTCTGTTTAAACCGGCAACGCCGGGCGACGGCCATCATGAGGCGCGTACCTCACCCTGGCTCCTGATCGGTTTTGTGGTACTGGTTGGTCTTGAACGTTGGGTGGCTTTAACGAAAAACGCATGAACGAACTAAAACGAACCATATCGTCTGTTGTTTACCAGCTGCATGCCAATGCGTGGGTAAACAGCCTGTTGCTGGGCGTTTCCTGCGGCATTTTTGCGCGTGCGGCTGATGCCTCTACCCTGGTGATGTCGGTGATTGCATTGGTCGGTTTCGGGGTAGGCGCATGGATTAACCGGTTGTATGAGCCCAAAAAAATGCAGGCCATTCACTTGCTGCATCAGGCCGTAGGCGATACCGAATACAGCCTGGACCTGTTCGATAAGCCGGTTTTAAACATTGCAGAGCAATTACAGATCGACCGCCTTAATGAACGGATTCAGGGCGTGCGGGTGCCGGTTGTAGCGTTTACCAATATCGGTCTGTACATCAGTGTGCTGGCCGTTGCGCTGGGGTTTGCCTACACCTATCCGATGCTCCAGCCTGATTCGCCGGAGCACCACAAAGCCGCCCGCTACATCGCCGCCGTTACCGGTGATAAAATCATTGCACCCGAATTTGAGTCGGCGGAGCTGATCATTCAGCCACCGGCCTACACGCGGCTGCCGGTCACCGAAACCACGGACCTGAATGCGGTAGCGGTGAGCGGGTCAACCCTGCGCTGGACAGTGAGCCTGTCGGATCAGCAGAACGTGTCGGTGCGGTTGGTCAACAGCCGGGGCAACGAACTGGCATTTACGCGGGAGAAAGTCGGTTTTGTCCATACCGATAAGCTGATGAGCTCCGGCCTCTATGCGATCAAGGCCTACTGGAAGCTGGGTAGTAAAGACTCGCTGATCTACCAGTCTGATTTTTACCGGCTGGAAGCAAAGCCGGATATGGCGCCGAAAATCCAGCCTGACTCCAAAGAGCTCTATCAGTTTCATTACCTGAAAGACCCGAAAAAACTGACCGTTTCGGCAAAAATCTCCGACGATTTCAGCGTAAGTCAGGCATTTATTGTCGCCACTGTCGCCAGAGGAGCGGGTGAAAACGTGAAGTTCCGGGAAGTTAAAATACCGCTGGGGCAAAGCAATTTCAAGGAATCGCACCTGTCGAAAGTGATCGATCTCAAAGGCCTGAACTTCGCACCGGGTGACGAACTATACTATTACTGGGCGGCCTTCGACAACAAACAGCCCGAACCGAACTTCTCGAAGTCTGATACGTATTTTCTGGTCTACAAAGACACGACCAGGGTTGAAGAGTCGGAGCTGGCGATGATGGCAGTGAACATCATGCCGGAGTATTTCCGGAGTCAGCGACAGATTATTATTGATACCGAAAAACTGCTGGCGAAACGTAAAAAGCTGGATAAGAAAGCGTTTAACAGCCAGTCGAATGAAATCGGCTACGACCAGAAGCTGCTGCGGTTACGCTACGGCCAGTATCTGGGCGAAGAGTTTGAAACCAATATCGGTGCCGGTGGCGGGATTCCGGATGATGCCGAAGGCGGCAACGTGCTGGATGGCTTTATGCACAAACACGACTCTGGCGAGGGCGAACACGAAACGCACGGCAAGGAACACGAAGAGCATGAACACGAGCATGAGCACGGACACGATCATGGCCACGGGGCCGCGACTGAAAACAGCGATCCGCTGGCCGCGCTCATGGAGCAGTATGTACACTCCCATGACGATGGCGAGGCCAATACGTTTTACGAACAATCGACGCGGAGCCTGCTGAAAATGGCGCTGGAACAAATGTGGCAGTCGGAGCTGCATCTGCGGATGTATGAGCCGGAAAAAGCCATTCCGTTTGAGCAGAAAGCCCTTGAATACCTGAAAGCAGCTCAGCAGAAAGCCCGTACGTTCGTTAAAAAAAGCGGCTATGACCCGCCGCCGATCAAGGAAAAGGAAATGCGGCTGACAGGCGAGCTTAAGAACGTGAATACGACACCGTCGCAGGAGCGCTCGTTCGGTCAGCAGCGGATTGAACAGCTGGTTTCGGCCGTGCTGGGCTATCTTGACCTGCCGGCGCTGTCGGCCGGACAACGGGGCACGGTGCAGCAACTTGGTTCGGCCTTGTCGCTACAGGTTGTCAACAGCGGCCTGTCGAACTGGTCGGTCCTGACATCGCTCCAGAAACTAGCAAGCGGCAAAGGACTGTCGGATACCGAAAAGGCTCAACTGCAAACAAAGCTCTATAAGCTTACGGGCGCCTCCGTACAAACCACCACGTCGTATACCAGTGAACGCCGGCTACAACAGGCATTCCGGAAACGACTCCGCTAAGAAATCTCTGTCGGGGGCCGGTGCTACTACCAGTCCGGCCCTCAAATAACGCTTTGTCATGAACCTTAACTGGTCAGAACCAACCTCATGGATAATTGGCGGTTTGCTGCTGATCCTATTGGGCATACAGGTTGGTTTACTCCTCCGTAATACCACCCTGACGACCGGCCGGAAACTGGTCCGGCTGTCCCTGAACGTCCTGCTCTGGCTTATTGTCGCAGGGTATATCTGGCAACCCCGCTGGCGGGTAACCGTAGATAGCAAGCAAGCCATCGTTGCCGCCGGAAACGTCCCCCGCGACTACATTAACCGGTTGAAAGACAGTCTGAAAATAGCCGAAAGCTTTCACGCCGACGATTTTAAAGGACAGTTTGAAACCGTTACGCTGGTGGGTCAGCAGGTACCGGCCAGTTTGCTGAGCCAGCTGAGCGCTACGTTTGTGCAATGGATACCGTACTTTCAGCCGGATGCGATTCAGGCCCTTCAGTGGAAAGAAATTGTCCGGCGCGGTGAGTTACAGCAGGTAACCGGCCGTTTGCAGGCCGCTGAAAAAGGCTGGCTGAAACTGTTATTCGGGGCGCAGGTACTGGATAGCGTAGCGGTAACGGCGGGTACGAATGCCTTCCGGCTCCGGTTTCCGGCGTTTGCAGCCGGTCGCTCTGAAGCGGTGCTGGTGCTGAACGGTGAGGCGCTGGATACGCTCCGTTATTTTACCCGGCCAGCTAAAAAACTGACGTATCAGTTTGTGCTCGGAAGCCCTGATTTTGAAACCAAAACCCTCGCCGACTGGCTGGGACAACAAGGAAATTCCGTATTACTGACCAGTACGGTGTCTAAGGATTTGCAAACCAGCGTAGCCATCAACAAAAAAAGTGGTACCGTACCGGATATCATCATTACCGACGCCGATAACGGGCAGAATGCCGTGGTTAAAAAAGCCGTCAGTCAGGGAAAGCCGGTCCTGTTCCTGAATCTGGCAAACCCCGATACCGATATCCGGGCCATTAATCAGGCGACAGGCAGCAACTGGGCACTGCGCCGGATTTCCAACGAAGATCATGTAGTGGTGGCGTCGGGGCTGAATGCGCTGCCGTTTTCGTTTGCCGATGCGTTGCACCAGCAGCCGGTGACGGGCGTTCCGGTAGCTGTGCAGTACGGGCAGACCAATGTGGCCGTTAGCCTGCTGGCCGAAACGTTTCCGCTAAAGCTAAGTGGCGATAGCCTGGCCTACAGCAAGCTCTGGACCGCGATCCTGGCCCCGCTGCAGCCTGCTGATAAAAACAGTATTCTGGTAGACGGGCCGGTGATCAGCGGCCTCGGAAACCGGATTCAGCTCAATAACTGGACCGTGAAACCTGCTGCGCTGCGGGTTGGCGGAGACACCGCACGGGTCCGGTATTCGCCGATTAACCCGTTGTCGGGTGAGGCCTCGTATGTATTCAGCAAAGCAGGCTGGACTTCGGTACAGGACTCGGTTGATGTGTACGTGGAAGGGAAAGGCGCATGGCAGCAAACGCAGCAGGTACAGGCGTATGCGCTGGCACAGACGGCAAATCAGCTGACGACCGCTGTGGGTGATCATACGCACTGGCGCGAAGTCCGTGTGCCAACGTGGGTATGGCTGGTGCTGTTTCTGGGATGTCTGACGGCGCTATGGCTGGAGCCGAAGCTAGGCTGATTATTGATTAGTGTTGGCACGACTGAGAGTCGTGCCACCTCTACTTTCCCTTTCCTGTGAACCGGTTTATTTTACTGCCATCATTCCTTTCAGAAACGCAACCGCTTCATCAGCTGTAAGCGTTTTGCGGGCTTCTTTAGCCGTGCCTTCTGCAACGGGCTGGCCCAAGGCACGGCTGATCGAGCGTTTAGTTAGCTGTACTTCGACCGGCGGGTTATTCCCCTGCTGAATGTAATAAGTATTAACCGGCATAAACCAGCTGCTATAAAACGTCTTCAGCTCAAATGGCGGACTTTCCGGTTTGACGCTGTAATGTTGCAGTAAACGGGTTTCACCGTCTGCCAGCACCGTGAAATACTTCCGGTGATTTTTACCGAATGCCGGTGCCGTATAGCTGATAAAGCGGGTACCATTGATAATAAAAGACGCAGGGGTAATAGAAACCTGCTTTTTCTCTGCTTCGAGATAACACAGAATTTCAACCGGATTCAGGTTGTAGGAGATTTTGCAGGTAAAAGGTTTTCCAGTTCCGTCCAGGTCAACGACTCCGTCATGCCACACGCTGTCAGCAAAGAAACCGGAACCTAAGCGGATAGTTTCCAGTGTAGTGTTATCATTTCGGAAATTAATACATTTAGTCGCTACGCGGTTATATTTATCAGTAATAACCTCGCATTGCGTCAGCCGGCTGCCATATGAAGCGTAGGAATAGGTATTGGGCTGACTCCGGGCGGTTAGTGTCAGCAACACGCCGAGGGGCAGCAGGAAGGCAGGGAGGAAATTCATTGCCTGTAGGCGATTAGAAGGTACGGAAAGCGTAGTGTTGACACGACCGAGAATCGTGCCAACACTGAATGACTGCTAAGACTCCCAGCCAAAAGAGCGCTCAACGGCTTTCTGCCAGCCACGATACAGCCGGTTGCGGTCGTCTTCGCCCAGTTGCGGTTCGAAAGTATGGTCGATTCCCCAGTTCTGGCGTAAATCGTCAAAATTGCTCCAGTAACCGACCGCTAAACCAGCCGCATAGGCAGCACCAAGGGCCGTTGTTTCGGTTACTTTCGGGCGTACGACGGGCGTATTGAGCATGTTGGCCTGGAACTGCATCAAGAGCTCATTAATCGTCATGCCACCGTCAACACGCAGTGAGCTCAGTTGAATATCAGCATCTTTCTCCATCGCTTTCACCACGTCCAGGGTCTGATAAGCAGTTGCTTCCAGTACGGCACGGGCAATATGCCCTTTGTTGACAAAACGCGTCAGACCGGCCACCACCCCGCGGGCATCGGCTTTCCAGTACGGAGCATACAGGCCCGAGAACGCCGGTACGAAGTAGGCACCGCCGTTGTCCTCTACCGTCAGCGCCAGCGATTCAATATCCGAACTCTTTTCAATAATGCCGAGGTTGTCGCGGAGCCACTGAACCAGCGCACCGGTAATGGCCACGCTGCCTTCCAATGCATAGTTGACCGGCTGATTGCCAAACTGATAGGCCACCGTGGTCAGCAGACCGCAGGTGGATTTACGGAGCGTCGTACCGGTGTTCATGAGCAGAAAGCAGCCGGTACCGTACGTATTCTTGGCTTGCCCGGGTTCAAAACACGTCTGCCCGACGAGCGCCGCCTGCTGATCGCCCAGAATACCGGCCACCGGTACGCCCGGCATTACCTCTGAGGCCACCGTACCATAGACCTCACTGCTGGGCCGGATTTTCGGCAGCATCGCACGGGGAATGTCAAACGCTTCGAGCAGTTCCTCGTCCCAGTCAAGGGTTTTCAGGTTCATCAGCTGCGTACGGCTCGCATTGGTCACATCGGTAATGTGCTGGCCGTTGTAGCGCCCACCGGTCAGGTGCCACATCACAAAGGTGTCCATGGTGCCGAAAAGGGCATAACCGCGTTCGGCATCTTCGCGTAGTTCCGGCACATTGTCCAGTAACCATTTCAGTTTCAGGCTGCTGAAATACGTTGCCAGCGGAAGGCCGGTTTTTTCGCGGAAACGATCCTGACCCAGTTCATGCTGCGCAAACTGATTCACCAGATCGCCGGTGCGGGTATCCTGCCAGACAAGGGCATTGTAATAGGGTTTGCCCGTCCGCCGGTTCCAGACAACGGTTGTTTCGCGCTGGTTGGTGATGCCGATGGCAGCAATGTCACTGGTTTGAATGCGGGCGTTAATGCGGGAAAGCGCAACAACTTCAAGGGTATTCTGCCAGATTTCGTCGGGGTCGTGTTCAACCCAGCCTGGCTGCGGATAAATTTGTTTATGCTCTTTTTGGCCGACCGAAACAATGTTACCCTGCCGGTCAAAAATAATGCAGCGGGTACTGGTTGTTCCCTGGTCAATCGCAGCGATATAAGAAGCCATGTTTACCGGAAAAGGGTTAATGCTAAAACTGGCTCAATATAGAAATTAATCGCTGTTTGGTAGGATAAAAATGGGAAATCTTTAAGGGCGGGGAATTTAATAGCCTTTGATTGTTACGTTACGTAACAATTTGCGTCCTTACTGCGTTACCCAACTGCCTGATATGAAAGAGCACTTGATTCTGCAAATCCGTATGCAACTGGCGGCACTCCGTCAGGGGTTACGCGATATGGCAGAAACCCTTACTGAAGACGAAACAAACCTGATACTGGATCAGATTATCAGGCTGACAGATATGCTCAGAAAACTTGAAGAACAAAACCCGGAAAATGAGTAATTCTCCGGAATACCTGATTCGTTTTATGGAAACGCAAAGAACAGTATCTCCTGAAGTAGCGTTGTTGCTGGCAAAAGGCAATGAGTTAATTGCACAGGCCGAAAACTATTTACAGCACAATGGAACGGCATACTCGCTTGATGAATGGATTACCATCAAGGAGTATGCCCGCCGGTTTGATTTAAAAAGTACAAACATTGTCAGCAACTGGATCAGCAGGGGTATAATTCCTGCTGAAAACATTATCGATATTCCGGAGCTGAATGATCTGAAACTAATTAAAGCCGTTCCGTATCAGTAGACAGGTTACAGCGTCAGCCGCATCGGGATACCCTGCCGGTCCAGATAGCCTTTCAGTTCCGGAATGTCAATTTCCTTAAAGTGGAAAATGCTGGCTGCCAGTCCGGCATCGGCTTTGCCGGTTGTAAAGACATCCACAAAGTGGTCCATCGAGCCGGCACCGCCCGAAGCAATGACCGGAATATTGGCCGCTGCCGAGATGCGGGCCGTCAGGTCAAGGGCGAAACCGGCCTTGGTTCCGTCGGTATCCATCGACGTCAGCAGGATTTCACCGGCTCCGCGGTTTTCTACTTCTTTGGCCCACGCAATGGTGCGCAAAGCGGTTGGCTTCCGTCCGCCGTGCGTGTGCACGATGTGGTCGAAGAGCTCAGAGCTGAGGGCTGAGGGCGTAGCGCTTAGAGCAGTTTCACTTTGCTCTAAGCCCTCTGCTCCCAGCTCTACACGGATATACCGGGTATCAATAGCGACAACAATACACTGACTGCCGAATTCGAGCGCCAGTTCGTTGATGAGATCAGGATTGCGGACGGCTGAGGAGTTGATCGATACCTTATCGGCACCGGCATTCAGCAGCGCCGATACGTCGGCTACCGACGAAATGCCGCCGCCGACCGTAAACGGAATATTCACCGCGTGGGCCACTTTCCGGACCAGATCAATCAGCGTCTTCCGCTCATCGACGGTAGCGGTAATGTCCAGAAACACCAGCTCATCCGCCCCTTGCTGCGCGTAAATAGCCCCCAGTTCGACGGGGTCACCGGCGTCACGCAGGTTTACGAAATTGGTGCCTTTAACGGTGCGTCCGTCCTTTATATCCAGACAGGGAATGATTCGTTTCGTCAGCATGAGGTTAATATTTCTCGATCAGTTTACGTTGCATAAACCATTCGGGGTGATCTAATTCAGTAAAGCCGAACTGCGCATATAGTGTGTGGGCATCGCGCGTGGCCAGTACCCACCGGCGCAGCCCCTGTAGGGTCGGCCAGCCCGAAATGGTTTCCATCAGGTATTTTGAGAGGCCTTTACCGCGGTGTTCTGGAACGACGAAGACGTCAGACAGGTACGCAAACGTAGCCTCGTCGGTAATCACCCGGGCGTAACCAACCTGCTCATCACCATGATAGATGCCGAAGCACAAGGCACCCTGAATAGCCCGTTCGACAATATCCATCGGAATATTCTGCGCCCAATATGAATCCTGGCTCAGAAACCGGTGAATCAGCGGGCGGTTCAGCCGCGTTTTATCGGTACTGATTGTATACTTACTGTCCATCGCCTGCCGGATTAAGGGTTGCTGAACTGCATCAGTTGCTTCAGGGTAACACGGCCTTCGTAAATGGCTTTGCCAACGATAACCCCGAACAGGTTCATTTCCGCCAGTTTTTCGATGTCGTCCATGTTGCTGACGCCGCCGCTTGCAATGATTTGCAGGGCTTCGCCCCGTTCCTGTAGATTTTTATACAGATCGAACGACGGTCCCTGCAACAACCCGTCTTTGGCGACATCGGTACTGATCACGTAGCGGGCGCCTTTTTCCATCCACTGCTCCACAAAGTCGTACACCCAGACTTCAGTGGCCTCTTCCCAGCCGCTGACAGCAATTTTTTCGTTACGGGCATCGGCACCCAGAATGATGGCTTCGGCACCGTATTCTTTCAGCCACTGTTCAAACAAATCAGGCTTTTTAACGGCGATGCTGCCACCGGTAACCTGTTTCGCCCCGCTGTTGAACACAATCCGCAGGTCGTCCTCAGACTGAACGCCGCCGCCGAAATCAATATGGAGCTTTGTTTTGGTAGCGATGGTTTCGAGCACTTTCCAGTTGATAACCCGCTTTTCCTTTGCCCCGTCGAGGTCGACCAGGTGCAGGCGGGTCAGACCGGCGTCTTCAAACTGTTGAGCCACTTCGAGGGGGCGGGCATTGTATTCTTTTTTCTGGTTGTAGTCGCCCTGCGTCAGCCGGACGGCTTTGCCTTCGATCAGGTCGATAGCCGGAATAATGTACATAATCGGTAGGCCGGAACGGTGTTCCGGACAGGGTTATAATTTCAGGAAGTTCTCTAAAATGCGCTGGCCGACGTTACCGCTGATTTCGGCGTGAAACTGAGCGGCGTAAAAATTATCCTTCTGCAGCATAGCGCTGAACGGCCGGCCATAATCGCAGGTAGCCACAGTATAGTCACAGACATCGGCGCAGTAGCTGTGGACGAAATACATAAAGGCGCTTTCGGGCAGGCCTTCGGTAAGCGGTCCTTTCAGATCGTTGATGTTGTTCCAGCCGACATGCGGCACTTTCAGGCCCAGATTGCCCGGAAAGCGGCGGACATCCACGTCGAACACCCCCATGCAGGTCGTGTCGTTTTCTTCCGAATAGCGACACAGCAGCTGCATGCCCACACAGGTACCAAGCACCGGTTGTTTCAGCGACGGAATGAGCTGGTCGAGGCCCCGTGCCCGCAAATAGGCCATGGCTGTACTGGCCTCCCCGACACCGGGAAAGATGACTTTATCGGCCGAGCGGATGTCTGCCTCATCGTCGGTGAGCAGGTAGCTGGCCCCGATCCGGTCAAGGGCATACATCACCGACTGCACATTCCCCGCATTGTATTTAATGATAACGGTTTTCATGAAAAAGCAAACGCCCGACTCTTCGGCAGAATCGGGCGTCGTGTTATATCGTGTTCGTAGTTAAATCTTCGGTTAACGACAAAAACAATCCGTCCTGCCTGCATTAGCATGCAAGATGACGATGATGACGGATTTTTTTGGAGATAAACATAGCGCAAAAGTATAGAGAACGAATTAAAAAGCCAAATTACCACCTGGCCACCAGCTCGTTGAACTGGCTCAGCAGCCAGGCCGATTTCGGGCCGGGCTTGCCGTCGGCTATCGTCAGGTTACCCACCTGAACAATCGGCAGCACCTTCTTGGTCGAACTGGTGGTAAAGGCCTCGTCAGCATCATATAATTCCGATAGCAGTACGGGGCGCTCTTCAATCTGAAAATCAGTACGGGCCAGCTGCAATACCGTCCGGCGGGTAATTCCCCGCAGAATATGGCGGTCGGGTGTAATGAGCTTTTCGCCTTTAACAATAAAGAAGTTGCTACGGCTCAACTCACTGATCTCACCATCCTTGCAGAACAACACATCCTGTGCACCAGCCGCCCGGATTTCGTCGGCCAGCAGAATCAGCCGCTTGTAATCGGTGCTTTTTACCTCGGCCATTTCGCGGACATACTCGTCCAGAATCACCCGGACACCATCCGCATACTGCTGCTGAGCCGTCGGGTGAATGTCCTCCGACATAATGAGCAGGTTCGGCTTGCGGATCGTGATGCTATCGGGTGCATAGCCGCCGGTCATCACAAACCGGAGTGCCACATCCGGCTGACCGCTGCGTTCGATCAGGTCCATGACAATCTGATAGCCTTCTTCCTTCGTAACAGGCAAAGGCAGGTGCATGCGCATGGCAGAGTTGGCAAAGCGTTCCCAGTACCAGTCCCACTGAAACGGCCGCCCGTTGTACGTCAGAAAATAGTCGAATAGGCCGTAGCCGCGAAGCAGGCTCAGATCCGTTACCCCGACACCGATTTGATCGGCGGGGAGCACAGTGCCATTGAAATACCCAAAATGCGTCATTAGTCAGATCGTCAGGTTATCGGGGCAAAGATAATGCCTTACAAGGACAGACGGACTGATTTTAACGGGTAATCTGGCAGAACTATTCGCGGGAGGATGGCAGAAAGATGGTAAATGTGGTGCCCTGGTCTAAAATACTGTCGACCGTGATCGTGCCGCCGTGGTTCTCAACAACCCGCTTGCAGATGGCCAGTCCGATACCGGTACCCTTAAACTGGTTTGTGGCATTTAGCCGCTGGAACATTTTAAAGATCTGGTCTTTAAACCGGCTATCGAAGCCAATGCCGTTATCAATAACCTGGATTGTAAGGCCTGATTCCGACGATACGTCTGTAATCCGGATGACAGGCCGGTTGCCGGCAGGCTGAAACTTAAGTGCATTTGACAACAGATTCTGGAAAAGCTGCTGCAACTGAAAGCGGCTGCCCGTGATATCCGGCAACGGGTCTGCAACCACCTGTGCCTGTTTTTCCTGAATGATATCGTCAAGATCGTTGATAACGTCATTGATGATATCGCTGAGGCTGACCGGCTCAAAGGGCTGACGGGCATTATTCACCTGTGAATACGTCAGTAAATCTCTGATCAGTGCCTGCATCCGCCCTGTAGAGGTCTGCATCCGGTCAAGCAAATCCTTGCCTGATTCGGTGAGATAGGCGGCCTGTTGTGTTTTTAGTAAATCACCAAAAGCCTGAATTTTACGAAGAGGTTCCTGCAGATCGTGAGAGGCAACGTAGGCAAACGATTCCAGTTCCTGATTCGTTTTTTTGAGTTCGATATTGGCAGCACTCAATTCGATTGACTGCTGCCGATATCGTTCCTCACTTTCCCGGAGGGCTTGCTCGGCCAGCCTGCGTTCCGTCAGATCGCGGGTGACTTTGGCAAAGCCTACATGCCGGTTATGCTGGTCAAACAGCGCCGTGATGACCACGTTTGCCCAAAAATGTGTACCATCTTTACGAACCCGCCACCCTTCTTCTTCATACTTTCCGGTCCGGATCGCATGTTCCAGTTCAAAGGGTGGTTTTCCGGAATCAAGGTCTTCCTGCGTATAGAAAACAGAAAAATGTTTTCCCAGAATTTCTGCTTCTTCATACCCGTTGATCCGCCGCGCGCCTTCATTCCAGCTGGAAATGAGCCCTGTCGGATCCAGCATAAAAATGCCGTAATCCTTTACACTGGCAATCAACAGCTGGAAGTCGACGTCGTTCATAACCATGGTACTGTCTGATTAACCGAGTTTTTTATATTTGATGCGTTTCGGGGTTGCATCTGAACCGAGTCGTTTCCGGCGGTTTTCTTCGTATTCCGAGAAGTTTCCTTCAAACCAGTATACCTGCGAATCACCTTCGAATGCCAGGATGTGTGTAGCAATCCGGTCGAGGAACCAACGGTCGTGAGAGATAACTACCGCACAGCCCGCAAAGTTTTCCAGACCTTCTTCAAGGGCCCGCAGGGTGTTTACGTCAAGGTCATTGGTTGGTTCATCAAGCAGCAGCAGGTTGGCGCCTTCTTTCAGCGTCATGGCCAGGTGTACGCGGTTGCGCTCCCCGCCCGACAGTGTACCGATTTTCTTTTCCTGATCGGCACCGGCAAAGTTAAACCGGCTGACATAAGCCCGGGCATTGGCCTGCTTGCCGCCGAGCATAATCCAGTCGTTACCGCCTGAGATGGTCTCATAAACGGATTTAACCCCATCAAGGTTGTCGTGGCTCTGGTCAACGTAGGCCCACTGTACGGTTTCACCAACGTCGAAGGTGCCGGTATCCGGTTTTTCCTGACCGGTGATGAGGCGGAACAACGTTGTTTTACCAGCCCCGTTTGGCCCGATAATCCCGACGATTCCGCCCTGAGGCAGTGCAAAGTCAAGGTTTTCGAACAGGATCCGGTCGCCGAAGGCTTTCGACACGCCGTGGGCTTCGATGACCTTAGTGCCCAGACGCGGCCCCGCCGGAATAAAGATTTCGAGTTTTTCTTCCTTCTGACGCGTTTCTTCACTCATCAGTTTTTCGTAGGCACCCAGACGGGCCTTCGATTTAGCCTGACGCGCTTTCGGAGCCATGCGAACCCATTCCAGCTCGCGCTGTAAGGTTTTCTGACGCTTTGATTCTGTTTTCTCTTCCTGAGATAAACGTGTTTGTTTCTGATCTAACCAGGAAGAATAATTTCCCTTCCATGGAATACCTTCGCCACGATCCAGTTCAAGGATCCAGCCGGCTACGTTGTCCAGGAAATACCGGTCGTGGGTAACGGCGATAACCGTTCCTTTATACTGGCGCAGGTGTTCTTCCAGCCACAATACCGATTCGGCATCGAGGTGGTTGGTTGGTTCATCGAGCAGCAGTACGTCCGGTTCCTGCAACAGCAGGCGGCACAGCGCTACCCGGCGTTTTTCACCTCCCGAGAGGTTCGCGATGAGGGCGTCCGACGGCGGCGTCCGCAGCGCATCCATGGCGCGCTCCAGGCGTGTGTCCAGTTCCCAGGCGTTGTAGTGGTCCAGTTTCTCCTGCACCTCCGACTGACGGGCAATCAGTTTGTCAAAGTCTGCGTCAGGATCGCCGAATGCCTCGTTGATCTGATCGAATTCTTTTAATAAGTCAACGATTTGCTGTACCCCTTCTTCAACTACTTCCTTTACCGTTTTGGCCGGATCCAGCTGTGGCTCCTGTTCCAGCAAACCGACAGAGTATCCCGGAGAGAAAACGACCTCTCCGTTGTAATTTTTGTCGACACCGGCGATAATGCGCAGCAACGTGGACTTTCCGGAGCCATTCAGGCCCAAAACGCCGATTTTTGCGCCGTAAAAGAAGGAAAGGTATATATTCTTTAGGATTTGTCGGTTGGGCGGAATAATTTTACTGACACCCGCCATCGAAAATATAATGGTTTCTTGGCTCATTATTTGTACGTAATTTTGTGGTGGCAAATATCTATAAATAAACCCAATGCTCAGCCTTAACTGAGGTTAAATAATGGAAACCGCTTCATTGGTAGACGAATACGGTTACGTCAAAGACGGAAAGGTATTTTTAAAGGGCTACCTCGACTATCCAGACCGCCAGATTGGCGAAGTGAAACGAACTGAGCAGGAAGCGCTCGACTATTTTAAGAACCGCTTCATTATTGCTCAAAACAAGGTTAACCAATTAGAGCAGGAGATTGATGAGGCTCAGAACAAAGGCTCTTACCTGACTAAGTTGGTGCAACTTCGGAAAAAACTGATCGGCTTTGATGCCATCGGTGACTTTGTGCCGCTGCTTGAGCGGCTCGATGCGCAGGAGACGTATCTGACGGAACTCATCCGGACGAATCAGCTCAAGAATCTTGAGATCAAGCGGGCTCTGCTCGGCGAAACCGAGCCATTAGCAGCCAGCGACGACTGGAAAGATACGGCTGATAAGTTGCAGGACATTAAACAGAAATGGATCAAAACCGGCCCGGTCGATAAAGAACTGGATGCTGAGGTGGAAGGCCGTTTCCAGGAGTTGCTCGATAACTTCTTCCAGCGTCGCCGTGAATTCTTCAATGAGCAGAACAAGATTATTCAGGAACGTCTGGATCAGTACGACCATCTGATCCGGCTGGCTTTCCGGGCAAACCGGAATCAGGATATCGATGCTGCCTATCGGGAAGTCCGGCAATTGCAGAATGCCTGGAAGCTGATTGGCGAAGTACCTATCAAGAAAAGCGGTAAGCTGTACAAGCAGTTTAAGAAAGCTACAACGATGGTGTATACCCGCTACAATGATGCTAAGGGCATTGTTATTCAGAAACGGGTTGATCCGCGTATCGAAGCACAGACGCGCATGGTGGAAGAAGCGGAGCGTCTCGCAAAAGCAACCGACATATTTGCCGCTGCCGAACGCGCGAAAGTGCTCCTCAACAGCTGGAAAGAAATCAAGATTCCGCCAAAGAATCAGGATCGTCAGCTGAACGAGCGTTTCCGGTCGTCTTGTGATAAGATTTTCGAGTTAAGCTACCTGGGCCGTGTCCTGTCACGGAAGTATCCTGCTTTCCAGCTGAAAAGTGTGGCTGAACAGCTCCGGACGAAAATCCGCGAAATGGAATACCTCGTCCGCCGTGAAAAGAGTGACCTGCAGTTTGCCCTTCAGGATGCTGAACACCTCGACCCGAACAAACTGGAAGACAAGCAGATTCTGAATAAAATAAATACGCAGAAACGTAAAATTGCGATGAAAGAAACCATTCTGGTGGAATTTCAGAAGGAATTAACCGATATGGGCTATTAAGTAGCCGGTTTTCAGCATAAACAGGCGGCTCTTTCTCCGGAAAAGCCGCCTGTTCTTTTTTCAGTAAGATCATACTTAAACAATGACAATTCGCGAATCACAGGAGATTGTAGATCACTGGATAAAAACGGTAGGCGTCCGTTATTTTAATGAGCTTACCAACATGGCTATTCTGACCGAGGAAGTCGGCGAAATGGCCCGTATTATGGCCCGCCGCTACGGCGAGCAGTCAGAAAAGGAATCAGACAAAAACCGCGATCTGGGCGATGAAATGGCCGATGTGCTGTGGGTGCTGATTTGTCTGGCCAACCAGACCGGCGTCGATTTAACGGACGCCTTTGCGAAAAATCTGGAAAAGAAAAACATCCGGGACAAAACCCGTCATCTTGATAACCCGAAACTGCAATAAAGAAGGCATTTTCAGCCGGTTATCTGTTGGTACTGTATGTGTAAAAGGCCGGTAAAATAACATCTAAAAAAAAGTCATGAAACAATTCAGGTGTGGTCTTGTTAATGGCGTTAAAAATAGTTTGATTGCATCATGCAAGATTTTTTGAAAAAAGAACTTGGATATGTAATTTTTTTTACTTTTGCAGCCTTATAAATTTAGAGACTAAACGAACAATTACTATGTACTGGACTCTTGAACTAGCATCGTACTTGGAAGACGCACCGTGGCCGGCAACAAAAGACGAGCTGATTGACTATTCAATCCGCTCAGGTGCCCCACTCGAAGTTGTTGAAAACCTGCAGGAACTCGAAGACGACGGACAACCTTACGAAAGCATTGAAGAAATTTGGCCTGATTATCCGACAAAAGACGACTTCTTCTTCAATGAAGATGAGTACTAGTCCAGCCAAAGTCACCGCAAAAGGCATAGCCTGACCGGCTATGCCTTTTCTTTTGTCCGCAGCTGAACGCCGGCCTGTCCGGCAAGTGCGAGAATGTCGTTTCTGAAGGCTTCTGCGGCCGTTTGCCGGTCTTCTGTTGTCCAGTTCAGATAAGCTCCCATCAGTTCGCTCACCGGTTGAATAGCCGTCAGTGTCGCCTGCCAGTCGACAAGCCCCAGCCGGATCCGCCGCATCAGCACATCCGCCGGTGTTTGGGCCATTTCCTCCTCCAGTGCATACATTACTTCTGCTTTGATAAACGGGTGCCCTTCGGCAAGCGGTTGAGCATAGCCGGGCTGCGTTCCGGCGAGCCGGGCGATCACGGGCGCGTTGGTACCGTAAGTAAACAGGAGATGTTCTATCGTGTCGGCGGGCAGCTCCGCAAATTCACGGCGGAAAGCTGCCTGAAATTCCGGGGTAAATCCTTCGCCGCCGGTAACCGCCAGCGTTTCGGTTTTACCGGTCAGCGGACGTTCCAGATGCCGGCAGCAGGTGTCTATGGTTTCTTCGGCCATAAGCGGGTAGGTGGTCCACTCGCCGCCCATGATACTGATCAGACCGGAGGTTTGATCTACTTCAACCTCATGATCACGCACAACACTCCGGCTTTCGGTCGAGGCATTATCATGGTCTGGTTGCAGCAACGGGCGAAGGCCGGCAAAGCCGCCGGTAATCTGATTCGTTGAGAGCGGGCTGATCAGGTACTGGTTCACGTGCTCAGTCAGGTAAGCCGCTTCTTCCGGCACCAGATGCGGGTTGTCTTCCGGAGCCGCTTCCGTGTCGGTGGTACCGATAAGGTAGTGTCCGCGCCACGGGATGGCAAACAGCACCCGCCCGTCAGATGTCGACGGCACCAGTAAGGCGGCCTGCGCCTTGCCAACGGCCGACATCGGCATTACTACGTGTGCACCTTTGCTGGCACGCATGCGCAGTCCCTTTGACGGGGTGGCATCCTTGCGCAGTTCATCCGCCCTTGTACCGGTCGCATTGACAAAAATGGATGCACGGATCGTAAAGGTTTCGCCGGTCAGCG
This sequence comes from uncultured Arsenicibacter sp., assembly GCF_945952095.1. Taxonomy (GTDB): domain Bacteria; phylum Bacteroidota; class Bacteroidia; order Cytophagales; family Spirosomataceae; genus Arsenicibacter. The sequence continues at coordinate 17,050 of NZ_CAMFHL010000095.1, forward strand.
TATCCAGCACCTCAACAGCCGTTAGTTTACCGGCATCATCTTTCCGGAAACGGACCGCTTTCAGGTAATTGGCGACGGCAGCGCCCTGTTGCGCGGCTGTCTGTACGAGCGCAAGATTCAGTCGTGTATCATCAAACTGACCGTCGTAATACAGTACCGCACTATGCAGCTTGGATGGATTAAATGCCGGAAAGTGGGCAATTGCTTCCTGTTTAGATAACCAGCGACTGGGCTTCAGCTGCCGGTTCCCTGCCAGTAGATCATAAAGTTTCAGGCCGATGGAATAATACATGCCATCGAACCAGGTTTTGCAGGGGGTAAGGAGTGCCAGGGGGTGGGCCAGATGCGGGGCAATCTTCAGCAGCGTCATACGCTCATGAAGCGCCTTCCGGACCAGCGAAAGCTGTTTAGGGTCCAGCTTTTTGAAGGCTTGTTCCAGATAGCGTACTCCGCCGTGGACCAGCTTGGTTGAGGTACCCGACGTCACGGAGCAAAAGTCCCCCTGATCAATCAGCGCTGTTTTCAGGCCACGCGAAGCCGCATCGAGTGCACAGCCCGCGCCCGTTGCACCGGCACCAATTATACAAATGTCAAACGATTCAGAACGAAGACGGTTAAGGTGCTTTACGCGGTTCATGATAAGGGTTGACCGGCCTTGGCGGTTTTCACCGGCACATCATACCGCTTAGGCGCATATAAGAAGCCAAACGCCTGAGCGCCTTCTTTGGTATGCACTTTATGATGGATGTAATGGGCCCGGATAATCCGCTTCATATACCGGCTTTGGAATTTGTGCTTGAATTTAACGCGCTGGTGAACAATAACATCATGGAAAATGAAATAGAATGCACCGTAAAGCGTCACACCGGCACCCAGCCAGGTCAGGTAGTTCAGCGAAGGCACTTCAAGACCGACAACAATAAGTGTGATGGCAACCGCGCTGAACACAATGGCAAACAGGTCATTCCACTCAAAAAAACCTTTGTGGTGATTGTGATGGTCCTCGTGCCAGCTCCACAGCCAGCCGTGCATAATGTACTTGTGCGTAAACCAGGCTACGCCTTCCATGAACAGAAATGTACCAATAACGAGAGCAACGTTTAGCAGCATTTTTGTGTTATTATTGTATAAAAGTACAATGATTTGGGTTGATACTGATTCGGGCAGCAACAGAAATAGCAGCAGCCGACAAACTAATAACTAATTGTGTTAGGGAAAAGTTAGCAAATGCCCCTTTTTCTGGTTTTGATGCTTTGAGAATTACGGCATACAACCTTTATTTGGCTATTGCGTTAATAGGCTATAGCTTATTTATCTTTAATCAGTGCTCACACTATTTTGTAAGCCATCTATGGACTACCGGGCACTCAAGGATTTGGTTAGACATGGGGAGGGCAGCCAGCTGGAGTTTAAGCTTAAATCCAACCACCCCGAGAAGATTATTCGTGAAATGGTGGCCTTTGCCAATACGGAAGGCGGCATTCTGCTCATTGGCGTAGGCGATGATAAGTCAGTACAAGGCCTTAAATATGCCGATGAAGATGAGTACCTACTGGTGCGTGCTCTCGAAAAATTCTGCTTCCCGGCGATCGCCTATACGCTGGAACGCATCAGTATTCCCGGCGAACGGGAGGTGCTGATGTTCCGGGTTCCGCGCAGCCCGTCACGGCCTCACTACATTGTGCCTGACCCTCAGAAACCCGAAGAAAAGAAAGCCTATGTGCGCGTCGATGATAAATCGGTGCAGGCCAGTAAGGAGGTACGCGAAATTCTGAAAGGTGAACGGGATGCCCGTAATATCCGGTTCAGTTACGGCGACAAGGAGCGCATGCTGATGAAGCATCTGGGGGAGCACGACCGGATAACGGTGGACCTGTTTGCCTCCGTTGCCGGTATTTCGCGCAAGATAGCTTCCCGAACCCTGGTGCTACTGGTACTGGCCAATGTACTGGAAGTTCACCCGAATGAAGTGATGGATTATTTTACAAGCCGGACGGCGTAAGTATTTTGTTCTTCGTTGCTGAGGCCAGAGTTACTGAACTCAGCAACGAAAAACGGTTATTTCTTTTCTGTTTTTCCTTCTGCCACCGCCGTTGTTGTCTGCATAAACTCAGCGATGCGGGCTTCACTGAGACCGCCGATAAACTCAACGCCCGGCATGGCCTGTTTCGCTTCGGCCAGCCCTTTTTCAGTCACGCCGGTCTGCCATATGTAGACGGTACGCAGACTTTTGATACCTGCCAGTTGTTTCAGGCCGGCATCGGTGATTTTGGTACCATACAGGTTCAGGTATTCCAGATAAGGTAAGGCCGTGAGTTGTTTCAGGCCGGCATCAGTTACGGCCGTTTGTTCCAGGTGCAGTTTCTGGAGGTTTTTCAGCTGCGCAACCTGAGAAAGTGCCGCATCCGTAATTTTGGTGTCTCCCAGTTTCAGCCAGACAATCTGTTCGGCGGCTTTGCTCAGGCTGGCCGCCTGCTGATCGGTAAAGCTACGGTTGTTAACCGCACTGACTTCCAGCTGATTCTGCTCTTTCGATAAGGGCATCACCAGTAAGCCTTGCTTTTTCAGCTCATCCAGGGCAGAAGCGCCGGCCGGTGACAGTTTCATGCTTAAGACCGGTGATTCCGGTACGGATGGTTTGGCTGTGGGGCTGGCCGACGGACTGCCGCCTGAACCCAGAGATGCCAGTGCAGGCTTCACCGCATCGGTCATGGTCAGGTCCGCTACTTTTTTGTCAAACGGCGCGCCCTGGTCAATCCACCAGGTCAGGATCGCTACCTGACTGTCGGTAAGCTGGGTTTTGCCTTTAGGCGGCATGTGGTTGTCGTCCTCAAGCGGTAACAGACAACGTTTTATCAGCTCGCTTTCACCGCCTTTTCCGGCCACGAATACCGGACCATCCTCACCACCTTTGCGCAGCATGGCCGGTGTATCCAGCCGGAGGTCACCCTTCGATTTTTCCGGATTATGACACTGTACGCAACGGCTTTTCAGAATCGGATTCACGATCTGATCGTATACCAGTGCCTGGTTTACGTCGGCAATCGGTTTGATGGCCACTTCCTGCTCGCGCGGCGGAATGCCTGCCAGGGTACGGATCGGTTCGGGCGTGTATTGTGTCAGGTAATCGGAACCGTGGGTCAGGGAACCGCCCAGATGCCCGGCCGACATAAGCAGTACGACACCGGCGATGAGCGAAAGGCTGTAAACCAGCGACCCGAACGGAATTTTTTCACCGAAACGGCTGGATTTGGCCAGCCAGGCGAGCCAGGCAAAAACAGCAACGCCTATCCCCTGCCATTGGTGAGCAGAGAGTGTTTCGGCTTCATAACCACCACCCAGCGACAGCATATAGCCGAATACGCAGGCAAACGTGGCACTTACCGCCGACCAGAACAGAATACTGGCAATACCGCTGTCGGAAATACTGATTTTCCCCAGCCGCCGGCCAATTTCCAGTATGCCGGCAATCAGCAGAAAGCCGATCGGCAGGTGTACGATCAACGGGTGAAAATGACCAAAGAAAAGCACCCAGTCAGAAGCCTGAGGGGCAGATGATGCCTGTACTAAAAGCATAGCAATTGAGTAAAAAGGGTTGTTAACCAGCGCAACGCCCGGCTGTTATCCGACACGCTCCAGTTTGATCGGATAGGTTTTCCGGGAGGCCCACTGGGCTACATACAGGCTTTCATCACTATCGACCAGGACATCATGCGGGTGCAGAAAAGGAGAAAAACTCCGGTCTTTGCGCTGTTCCTGCAATTGTCCGTTCTGGTAAAGAGGCTCGGTGCCGCCCGGCGTCGAAACCACCTTGTCGTTTTTATCAAAAATCTGTACGTATCCCGAATCCGGATAAGCATCCGACGTGCTCCGGAAGGCAGCGGCAAAAATATAGTCGCCGTGCAGGACCGGCCGGCAGATGTACGTTCCCGGCACTGCAATGGTTGACAGGTACTTGCCATCCAGGGTAAAGCGCTTCAGACAGTTGTGCCGGCGGTCGGTAATCAGCAACGTCGGATTCGATTTGTTACGGTTATCTACCACAATACCGTGGCAGCAGTCAAACTGGCCGTTGTCTGCCCCTTTTCCGCCCCAGTGGCGGATGTAACGGCCTTTGGCGTCGTACTGCGTAATGTAATTGGCGCCGTAACCGTCTGCCACGTAAATATCACCGTTGGCCGGATTAATGGCCGTTTCGGTTGGCAGGAACTGGGCCGGATGGTCGTAGACGCCGGTTTCTTTCGGATAGTCTAGTTTGAGCAGCTCCTTGCCTTTAAGGTCAGTCTTGATTACCTGATGGCGGTTCGGGTCGCAGATAAATAGAAATTGCTCACCGCCTTCGTTAGACAGCGTCAGGCCATGCGCGCCCGGATAGGTTGTGCCCCACGCGTCCAGTAACTTACCTGACTTATCATAAATCAGGATGTTGTTACGGGTCTCATTCGTCAGCAGGAAAATACGGCCTTTGGCATCCTGCACCATTTCATGGCAGTCGTTGACGGGGTTTTTGCCGGCGTCCAGCACGCCCCAGTTCGGGACGACACGGTACTTATGCGAATTATGCCCGACAACCGCTGGTTCGGCAGTCCGGTTTTTACTGAAAAGGGTACCGGGTGCTGCGAGTGCGGCTCCAACGGCTAAGGTAGTCTGGCGGGCAAATTCCCGGCGATTAACATTCGGCAGTTTCATGACGTAGCGTATTTGTTCTAAAAGAATCAGAACCACCTCGCTTACTGCCTGACCACAGGCTAAAAAAAGCACTTGCATTACTGCAAAAATGGTACGAAATTTGTCATCCGTTTTGTATTTCCATGAAAAGTTCGCGCAACATACTGGTCCGTTGGTCAAGCCTGCTTCTGGCAAGCCTGATGCTGTTCCTGGCTGGATGGAGCCACGAACTGACGTCACTGACGTCGGGAACAACAAAAAAGACAACGGCACAACAGCAAAGCGGTAAAAAAACAGGCGCGCCGGCCGAAGCAAAAATCCAGGCAGCCTCGTTTGAAGCGGTTGTTACACCAGCCTCTTCATTTGATTTTACACAGGCTATTTACCTGTTACCGGCTCCGGTTTTTGTCTTTTTATTACTGGTTGCAGCATCCCTCCTCCGCATTTTTACAATACCATATTTTTATTTCAGTTACTTCAGGCACGTTTTCGGTCATTTCATTGCCCCCAACGCACCCTGATTCCAGTCTCCGGAAACGCAGGCTTTCCAATCTCTCCGTTTTTCTTACTACCAGTCTTTATTACCAATCGTTTACTTTTTCAATCCGTCTGAACCGTTGAGTACGGGTTCGGGCGAAAACCATTGTTATGCAAAATCGTAACGGTATTTTGATTCTGACAGGGATAATTGCGCTCCTGAGCATTTATTATCTGTCGTTTACGTTCGTTTCACGCAGCATCAAGGAAGATGCAACGGCGTATGCAACGAATAAGCAGGGTGTTGTTGACCTGACGAAAAAACAACGGTATCTGGATTCTCTCTGGAAAGAGCCGGTTTATCTGGGTAACACATTACAGGAAGTAACCGAACGCGAATTAGGTTTAGGTCTTGACTTACAGGGTGGTATGCACGTAGTTCTGGAGGTTGCTCCAGCCGACATCCTGAAAGGTATGGCCGGTAATACCCGTGATCCGAAATTCAACCAGGCACTGAAGGCTGCTGCTGAAGCACAGAAGACGAGCCGGTCAAGCTTTGTAGACCTGTTTATTGATGCGTATAAGGACCTAGTGCCTAATGCCCGTCTGGCCAGCCTGTTTGCTACAAGCGCCAACCGTGGTAAAATTAACTACCAGTCGACGGATACGGAAGTCCGCCGGTTACTGAACGATGAGGTTGAAGGGGCGATTGGCCGTGCTTTCAAAATCATTCAGGCCCGTGTGGATAAATTCGGTGTATCGAACGCTAACATCCAGCGCCTGCCGAACTCAGGCCGGGTACTGATCGAATTACCGGGCGTTGATAACCCTGAGCGGGTTCGCCGCCTGTTGACCGGTGCTGCAAAACTGGAGTTCTGCGAAGTATACCAGCTGGGCGAAATCTCAACCGGTCTGGAAGGCTTAGGTGCCTTCTTACTTGAGCAGGAAGCTGCCCGTAAAGCGGCTGCAAAAGCATCACCGACTGCGCCTGCTTCCGGCTCTACCGGAAACCTGGCGTCTCAACTGTCGAGCAAAGCTGATTCAGCGAAAAAAGATACGGCCGCTGCCGGTCAGGCCCTGACACAGTTGTTTGTGCCGATCTCACAAAACCAGCTGGGTGTTTACCTGAAAGATACTGCCCGTGCCAACGCTACGCTGAACGATCCGCAGGTGAAGGCGATGTTCCCTGGTGACATGATTTATGCCTGGGACCGCAAGTCATTCCCGACAACGGATAACAAGGAAATTCTGCCGATTTACTTCCTGAAAAAAGCCGGTAACGTAGCCCCACTGGAAGGTGATG
>NZ_CAMFHL010000096.1 GCF_945952095.1 uncultured Arsenicibacter sp.
CGGTGATGCTGGGCCACACGCGGGCGACGATGACCGAGCAGTTCTACCACAAAAAGCGGCAGGCACCGGTGCTCAGAGAATTTAAGAGGCTTTATAAAAACCAGGAAATTAAACGATTAGCCAGTTAGCATCCCGTCCTAATGATACAGTAAGATTTCATTTACAGGACAAGTTTATCACAACATAATCAACTGACTTCAAGCTACTTATACTCAAAAAATATTAAGAAAAGCGTCATTATATGTAGGTTTTACCTATAGACCCGAGACACCTAGCTCAAATTTTCAGCATAAAATGAGATCCCTCTATTGTATACAATATTCTTTTTCTTAATTTTGTATACAACAGGAAAGAGGAAATATGATAACCACAGTTGCCACCAATATCACCCGGGCCCGACAGTTTCGGGGATTAACTATGGAAGAATTGGCAGGCATGATTAACTGTTCAAAGCAAGCCATCAGTCATTATGAAAATGGAATCAGACATCCGGACAGCAAAACGTTATTAGCGATTGCTGCTGCTCTGGGGAAAGATCTTGATTTCTTTTATTCTACCTGCAATGTTGCCTTTAACCTGCATAATGTAAATTATCGGGAAGGGCTATTGCTCGATACGCGACAACGTAATGAAGTGGAAGTATTAACAAGCTCAAAACTCAATGACTATCTGGAGCTGGAGACAATTGCCAAGGAATTCGTTGCTTTTGTTAATCCGCTGGATGACATTACCGTTGCTACTCAGGCAGATGCTGAAAAGGCAGCCCGGCAACTTCGCAAAAAGTGGAAACTCGGAGATGGAGCCTTTCACAATATCTCTGATTTTTTAGAGAAAAAAGGGGTACGGATTATCAAAATCGATTTTGGATTTAACTATGTACACGAAGGTCTTTCCGGCTGGGCAGAGCAAAGGCAGGTACCTGTGATTGTGCTTAATGCCAGACAACAAGATCTGTCCCGTATTCGTTTTACGCTACTTCATGAACTGGGACACCTGTTATTATTAATGTCTGATAACCTCGAAATAGATCTGGTAGAGAGGTTATGTGATACTTTTGCCGGAGCCGTTCTTTTGCCCGCTGACATTTTAGTACAGGAATTCGGCCGTAACAGAACAGCGATTTCAATGCCTGAACTCCGAAGGATTAAGGAGTTGTATGGTATCTCAATACAGGCGATTATGGTCCGTGCCAGAATAACCGGTCTAATCTCTTATGAAGCATTTCAAAACTGGAAAACGGGAGAACTGTCAGATCGGGATTTTGGTCAATACAATGGCACAGAAGAACCACAACGTTTTTTGCAAATGCTTTACCGTTGCCTGAGCGAACGGAAAATCGGCTTTGACAAAGCTGCTCAGCTAGCAGGTAAAGATGAAGCCGAACTAAGACAGATTTACTATCAGCAGTTATAGGTTCTTATGAAAAAGTTCATTGTAACAGAAATCAGTCTGATTGCGAATCTGCTCCGTATTGGCCTGTTAAGATATTTTGAGAATACAGAGCTACAGTTCCTGATAACCGACTTTTGTTACAATCATAGTTCTGCCGGCAATGAACGTATAATTCAGGAAAAGAATTTTGCTGTGAGGCTAAAAAAAACAGGGTTGCTTTCTGAAACCGGGCTCAATGAACAGCAAATGAGTCGTCTTTATGAATTATCCAGACAGCATAGTCCCAGGTTTTTAATAAAAACAGTTTCTGCCCTGGTATTGGCAGAGTCTACCGGATACCCTTTGATAACGGAAGATGACTTACTGAGAGATGTTGCAGCGAAAGAGATGAAACTGAAATCCCATAATCAGGAATGGTTATTAACCGATCTGGTACATGAAGTAAGTATCAGAGAAAAACACATTACGCTTGAACTCATAAAAGAGTTATTATAAAAAAAACCAGGCAGAAACTACCTGGCTTAGGGAATAAGTAAAAGGGACAAAAGCCTGGCAAGCTTTTGAGTATTATTGATTTCGCACTTCAAAGGTACCTCCTTAACTCAATTTCTCCAAGCTCCCCGATAGTTTCAACCGAAGCATGTTTACAGCATGCCTGTGCCTGCATTGTCAAATAAAATTAAGACTAACGCTAAGAAAACACATCTAACACATTGGTTATCTGTCAATTATACCACAACATATAATTGTGGTCAAGTTATTCCTGTCTTAATTTTTATTTAATCACAATGCATAGAGAACAAAATCCGGCTATACCTGAAGGTATTGAGCCGTCTTATCTGGAATATATTATTGAAGGGCAAGCCTTTCAAACGTCGAAACAGTATATCACAGGTGCAGAACTGAAGCATCAGAGAGGCATCCCGCCTGATACTGAACTGTATCTGTCAATAGCGCGGCCATGGACCGACGAACTTATAGAAAATCATACCAGAGTTGATTTAGCCCGACCTGGTCTTGAGTATTTCTATGTAAGGAAAAAGTTAACGTTTACTGTTAACGGGAATCCATTTACATGGTATAAGCAGTATATCACGGAATCTGAAATTAAAGCAATCGGCAAGATTGATGAGGACGATGAGCTTTTTCTGAAAATTGCTCATCCGTTTGAGGATGAATTAATTACAAGAGACTCAAGAGTTGATTTAGCCCGCCCCGGGAAAGAGCATTTTATTTCCAGGCCTAAGGACACTTACGTATTGATTATCAATGCGCAACCCAAACACTGGAAACAGAAAACAATTTCATTTGAGCAGGTCATTACGCTGGCCTTTGGTAGTTATTCTGATGATGTGAACAAAGCCTACACGGTTACGTTTGCCAACGGGCCCAAACAAAAGCCCAAAGGTGTCATGGTTAAGGGAGATGTAGTTCATGTAAAAAACGAAATGAAATTCGATGCTACACCAACTGATCGGTCATAATCCGGACTTAAAGCGTCTTGTTGACGAAGGCTATGAGTTAAAAATTAAAGGAGGCTACTTACTTATTTCACACATCCCCTATTTAAACACTGATAAGGAGGTGAAATACGGTACTTTAGTTTCTGATCTTATTCTGAGTGGCAATAAGACAGTTAAACCAGACAATCACATTGTATATTTTGCAGGAGAACATCCCTGTAATAAGGACGGGCAAGTGATTAGCTCAATTCAACATGCGACATTGCTTCAGACTCTTTATGCAGGTGTAACAGTGAATCATTCCTTTTCGAACAAGCCCCCGAATGGATATATTGACTATTACCATAAGATGTCCAGATATGCTGACATTATTTCAGCACCGGCAAAATCGTTGTACGAAGCTGTTACGGAAAAAACGTTCAATGTTATCCCGGCAGAAGAAGATACATGTGTTTTTAACTATGTGGATACGAACTCAAGCCGCTCTAACCTTCATCAGATAAATGCCAGAATAGCAGGGCAAAAAGTTGCCATTATTGGACTGGGAGGGACCGGAGCCTATATTCTTGATGCTGTTGCTAAAACGCCTGTTGAGGAAATACATCTCTTTGACGGAGATGTATTTCAGACACATAATGCCTTTCGCTCACCGGGAGCTGCTTCAATTGCCCGGCTTAATGAGCAGCCGTTAAAGGTCGATTATTACGCTGATATTTACGGGAATATGCATAGACAAATCATAACTCATCCGTACTATGTCAATGAAGCAAATATCAGCGAACTTAACGGAATGGGTTTCATATTTGTTGCGGTTGACCAAAATGATGTACGGATTATGCTGGCGGATTACCTGAGGGTGCATCAGCAATCTTTTATTGATGTCGGATTAGGGGTTGAATTCTCAGGGGATGCTCTGATTGGCCAGCTTCGGGTCACGTCTTCTACAAAGAGCAAACATGATCATTTAGTAAAGCGGTTACCTGCGGGCGCACAGGTTGATAATGCTTATGGAAGCAATATTCAAATCGTCGAGCTAAATACCCTGAATGCTGTTCTGGCAGTTATCAAATGGAAAAAACTATGTGGTTTTTACCGGGATTCTGAAAAGGAGTTTCACAGTGTCTATTCCATTAACATGGCTGAATTATTTAATGAAGACCGTGATTTTGCAGCATAGCTTTGTGAAATTTGTTCCTGAAATACTGGAAGAAGGAGTGCTTTATATTTCTGTTGACTATTGCACAGCCATACACAACTGCGTGTGTGGCTGTGGCAACAGAGTCGTAACCCCTATTTCTCCCAGAGGCTGGGAATTGACTTTTAACGGCGACGTTGTTTCATTAAGTCCCTCTATCGGAAACTGGAGTTTTGCCTGCCGGTCACATTACTGGATTAGAAACAGCGTTATTCATTGGTCTGATCAATGGTCTGACGAGGAAATAAAAAAAGGCAGGCTACGGGATCAGGAAGCAACAAGGAATTATTTAGAACGCATTGATCAGCCGGAAGTTTTACCTGACATTCCTGAGCCGGTCGAAATGGACGGTACACAGGGTATACGTTTCTGGAAAAGAATGATATTGAAGTTATTGTGGTGGAAAACGTAGAGGTTTCTTACGGGTCCCTTTACTTACTGATAAATTCTGCCGGTTAGTCTTCTGCCGGTAGAATTTATTGGATTCACTCAAAGTACAGTATGATAAATAACGAATAGATACCGGGCTATTTAGTATCATGAAATGCCATTTCCGGTTATATAGAATAATAAATTATAAGTCAGAATCACCTGAAAAGTAATGCATACAGACGACATCGTCCGATTTGAGCCTCAGGGTCTCCGCACCCGCTTTATGCTTTTCACCAACCCTAACCGAAGGGAAGCGGTTTCTTTCGGAGAAGAGATATGGGCTGAAAAACGCCCGGGTCATGGGTATAACTTTGGTACGGAGCTGGAACTGATTAATCCACAAACAGGCCGCCCGGATTGTTACCTGGTAGCAAATATCCCTTTGATAAGAAGTGTTGATCATCCGGAAATGCCCGGTCATCGGGTAGCTCTTCAGGTTGTGTATGTGGTACATAAAGATGTCTGGGTACTGTATAAGGACCTGAGCATCGATGACATTCATTTTCCGGGTATTTAATCATCAGTCAGACCATCTAATATGAATGAAGGCCTCTTATCCCAGACCATATTATGGATATTGAGTATCTATCCTGCTGCCTGTGATTTTAGATGCCGGTACGAATGCACAATAGAGATAGATAAGCTATAGGCGGAATAAGTGAGGTACTATACATGCATCTGTTCCGTAAGATGTTTACCCGGGAGCGAGGCTTTAACATGGATCTGATGACAGTAATGCCGTAACGGACAACAATGAACGGGCAGTTATGATAAAACAGCAGGTACCGGTGCCCGAGGCCTTCAGGGAACCCAACAGTCCCCAACCCGTCAGGCAGGTAACCGGCAGAACGATGGCTTCTCCTGCTCTCATGGCTTACTAAAAAAACTGCTTATAGCGCCATACAGGCTTTTTTAACGTTCTCCACGGTTGCCTTTGACACCTGCCGGATCGCCGCAATCTGCCGGATTGATAAGCCCGCTTTCAGATCTCTGACCACACCCGGATACTTCTCCATTATCGCTTTTCTGTTCAGTACGGATCCGGGCGGACGCCCTAAGACCTTGCCTGCCCGGCGTGCCTGATCCAGTCCGGAGCTGATCCGCTCGGATAACCGCTCAGTTTCCATGGCATCAATTTCGGACATTACGGCCTGCACAATGCCGGCAACAGGGTTACGCCGGCCATTGGGCATAAGTGTTTCCAACCCCAGATTATGGGCATAGACCGAAACCCCCAGCTCTGTAATTTCCTCCAGTAATCCGGCTGTTTCGCCCCTGCGCCGGCCGAGTCGCGAAAACTCACTGACCAGCACTTTATTAATGGAGCCCGACCGGCATAACTCCAGCAGCCGGCCAACTTCAGGCCGGTCAATATTTCTACGTTTGGTAGCCGATCCGGTTTCACTAATGATATGTATCACCCTCAGGCCTTGCCGGTCGGCTACGGCCTGCAAATCGGCAAGCTGGCGGTCGTAGCTCTGTGATTTCGTTGATACCCTGACAAACAGGGCCACCGGTATCGGTTTGTTCATGATACAAGTTAGGAAACTGTCCTGAAAAAATCATTACCGGAAAAAAGGCCGTTTCACCTGCCTTTAAGAAGTAGTGAACGGCCGTCTGATGTCCTGTAGAAATCAAGTGATTTTATAGGTATAGTTCCCGTCCCTGCAAAAGTCGGTATGAGAGTACCAGAGGCTTTTGCAGGGACGGGAGGTCTGCCCCGATAGAAAAGTTCTGCAAACGAACGGAAAAGTTTCACAGATGCTTTCAATATAGGCGGCCAATCGTTTCCAGGCCTGGGGTATCACTTTCTGAAATCTAAAGTGTATGATTGGCTTCTGTCGGCTACCGGTCAAGACTGCAGTTGAGTCTGGCTGGGCCAGCCTGGCATGTTTACCCGGGCGATAGGCTTCTCAAAACCTATCCGGCTCTGAGTTTGAGTAATAGACGGCTTGACATGACATGATTAATGTTTCATACCCCCATTCTTACCTAACTGGTCGAGTGCTGCCCGAAACCCTTTAGCCAGATTCAATGCCGGCCCCCGTCCATAATAGTGCAGGAAAACCGTTCTTGGCTGGTCTCCAAGCATATGATGGTGCAGAGCAACCACTTCGAGTTGGTGTGCACGCAGGACTTTGACTACGGCGTTTACTTCCCCTTCCAGCATGGCAATGTCACCGGCAATATGAGCCGCATCCTGTTTACCCGCAAATGACGCCCAGGAGTTGAGTCCAATAGCTGCGGTCATGTCAGTGCCCATTGCCGTAATTTGCCTATCCTCCCGACCGACAGTGTATCTATACGTTGGTCCGTTGACTACCCCCTTATATTTGACCAGTTCATCTAGTGCAGCCAGATCAAATAATTCTTTTCCTGTAACCGTGGGTGTGCCGGGCGCTGGTTGGTTCGCCGGAAACAGCCTGGTTTCCCGAATGGCTTGCGCATAGCTTCGGGCCAGCGTCGTCGTATCGCCCATACCATGCAGATGCATGTAAAAAATGCGTGGTTCTTCGTAGAAGAAGTGATTGTGAATGGCAGAAATCTCCAGTCCGGCGGCATGGGTAGCATCGATGAGTGGATTCACTTCCGCTTGCAGCAGAACGGTATCACTCATCATAACAGTTTGTTTTCCATCAAGTGTTTTTTTAAAGGCGACCCAGCCACTAAAGCCGAAGGGAATGGGCACCGGCTCACCTTTAATCGAGACTTTTAAATCATTGCGAGGTAAGGGTACCGTGTAAACAGCCTGCGCTTCATTATAAGTACCCTTCTTCCCTAAGGCTATGGCAATAGCTTCTTGTTCAGAAGCAGATAAAGCAGGAGTTTGTCCTGTTGGTAACGTCGGGTTTGAACTGCCTCCCGTGCATAAAGGAATGACACCGGAAAGAGCTGCTGTTTGCAGAAAATTTCGCCGTTTCATGTTTTTTTAGCCGATTGAATAAGTAAGATTACACAAAAGAGGGAAGCAATAATAGCATGAATTTAACTACTTGATTATTCTTTACCTATTCGCCTGTTTATCGGAAAGACAATCGGCAAAACTGAAGAAAATCTCTGGTCACACGTAAAGCCTACAATTGACTAATAGGTAACTAGCTATATAGATTTAATCACTTGTACCTGGAAGCATGCTCACCCTTTGGCTATATGGCCTAGAAAACGGCTCAAAAAGCAGTATTTCGCAATAGCTTTACCTAAAAAAGTGTTTTTGGGATCTAAAAGCATCAAAAAAATTTGCTTTTACTCGTGCCTAAATAGCAGAATCATTAACTGCTATAAACGGTCGTTAAAAGCATAAATAGTTGTTATAAAGTTTGTTAAGCGCTTTACGTGGCGGAAAAGGCAGTTTTGTGTTAACTACCCCGGTGTAAGCTTCCCGATGAGGGTTAAACCGAGGACGTATACGCTGACGGTATACTGCGGAAATTGTGTGATAAGCCGCACGGTGACCGTATCCGGCACGGCCTGCCGGTAACTTTATTGTGGCGGCCCCACGTGGCTGCCCCCATAAAGTTTTTCCGGATTTTGTGTTTCTGAACTTATATCTATGTAAACAGAAATACCGTATTTTGTCTGATATAGGCCGAATATGATGCGTTTTGTATACCTTTTTTTCTTTATACCCTATTTACTGCTTGCTCAGCAAGCACCTCTGGAAAAGGGCTGGCGGGAACTCACCATCTCTGACGGACTCTCACAGGGAATGGTATCTTCTATTGTACAGGACCGCAAGGGATTCATCTGGATAACGACCAAAGACGGCCTTAACCGGTATGATGGCTATAACTTCAAGGTATTTACTCCCGACATCTATAACGAATATAGTATATCCGATGCAAACTGTATGGCCCTGCTGATTGACCGGCATGACCGGCTGTGGGTGGGTACACTCAATCACGGGCTAAACCTGCTGGATGTGAAAACCGGCAAGTTTTATCATCTCAATATTCTTGATCAGCATGCCGGAAAATCAGGTGATTACGAAATACACTGGATCAGCGAAGACCCCGAGGGACATCTTTGGGTAAATACCAATAAAAATCAGTTGTTTCAGATTACACTTCCGCCAGCTCTTCGGTCAGGTTATCCCGCCACCCCCAATTTCACCGGTCAGGTCCGGATCAGGCAGTTTGCTCTCCCGGACGCGGACTTTGACGAGTGGGTAAACTATGCACACTTCCGGCCTGACGGACAGGCAACCCTGGGGTCCAGCTTTGGCCGATACCGCCTTAACTGGCGGAAGCCGGACGGGGAAACGCCGTTTTCGCGGATTTCGCGGATCGGACCCTTTGATTCGACCGGAGATAATGCCGTTGGCGAATACTGGTTTACAGCTACCTTGACCGCCTTACACGCATGGTACAAGGGTAAACATACCATCATTCCTTTTGCGGATGGTCTGAAACTTCCGGGTAAGGTCCTGGTGATCAGCCCGCAGAAAGTCGCTGTTCTTTCGCGGAGCCTGCTCTGGATTATGTCGCCCGATGAACTGTTCCGGCAGAAACGTCTGGATGCTGCCAATGCATTCAGTCGGCTAGACCTGCCTCAAGCCAATTTTATCCGGTCGGCTACGGTCGATCAGAACGGGCTGATCTGGGTCGGAACGCTGGGATATGGGTTACTGACATTCAACACCAACGTAAAAAACTTCCGGGCTTTTTTACCCCATCAGTCACTCTCCTATCTGCTACAGGATCAGCAGAAACGCATCTATGCCCGGCAGGAATTTAATTTCGGTGAGATCAGTTTTTCCGCAAACCACTTTATCAATCTGATTAATCCGCCTTTCAGTTTGCCCGCGAAGCTGCGACATTATATCATACAGGATTCCGGAGGGCATTTCCGGGTGCTTGCCGAAGGGAAAAGCTTTCGTGAATGCGAGCTGCATGAGTATACCCGGGACTGGAAACTTCAAAAACGGGTGCCGTTACCGGCAGGTGTCCGGGCAGCAGCCTTTGTTGGTACTTATGCGATTGAAGATACATACAAACAACTTTGGTTTGGTATGGCCGACGGGAAGATCCTGCGGTTTGATCCGGTTTCGGAACAGTTCCGTACCTATAGCTATGCCCATCTGCTGCCGCAGGGCGGGACCAATACGGACACTTATTTCTTGTATGTAGATCAGGCCGGCATACTCTGGATATGTACCAATAAGGGGCTTATCCGTACAGACAATCCGTTTCAGCAACCCCGTTTCTCACTTTACCGCAATAACAAGGCCGACCGCAACAGTCTGAGCCATGAGGTCGTGTCGTGCGTGGTGGACGACCCCAATGAACCCGCCCGCTACTTATGGGTGAGTACCAAAGGGGGCGGGCTCAATAAGCTCGACAAGGCGACGGGCCGATTTACCCATCTGACCGAAGCCGACGGATTGCCGAATAAGGTTGTGTACAGCATCCTGACCGATGAATTCAAAAACCTCTGGATGAGTACCAACCGGGGTTTATCCTGCTATAACCCAGGCCGTAATGTGTTCCATAACTATTCCAAAAGTGACGGGTTGCAGGATGATGAATTCAATACGGCCTCTTTTCTGAAGCTGCCATCGGGGGAGTTGCTGTTCGGGGGCGTAAACGGGCTGACGGTTTTCCGGCCTGCCGATATTGTGGGAAAATTAACAAGGTCTCCCGAAGCGCGTATTATCGGTCTGTCGGTCAATAGTACCCCTGTCAAACCGGGAGACGGCGTATTACAGCAAGAAATTGAGTACACACAAAGCCTGGACCTTAATCACGATCAGAATATCCTGACGCTGGAATTTAGCTTGACAGATTACCTGAACCCTGCTAAAAACCGCTATCGTTACCGCCTGTTGGGGGCCGATAACCGGTGGATAGACGCGGGGACGAACCGGTTTGCCAACTATACGCATTTGCCCGACGGGACCTATACGTTTCAGATGACGGGCTCCGCCGACGGTGAAGTCTGGAGCAAACCGGTAATACTGGGAATCCGGATTCACCCACCCCTGTACCGGACATGGTGGGCCTATCTGTGTTATCTGACCGGCATCAGTATAGTGATCTGGCAGATCATCCGCATACGGACGCAGCGGCTGCTGCTGGAGCAGCAGGTCCGGTTCGAACAGCAGGAGGCCGGTCGTCTGGCTGGTCTGGATGCCTTGAAAACCCGCTTTTTTACTAATATTTCGCACGAGTTCCGTACACCGCTTACGCTGATGCTGGGTCCGCTGAGCAACCGCCGTATGCAACCACCGGGCGAGGCCGAACTGTCGATGATGGAACGCAACGGCCGCCGGTTGTTAACCCTGATTAATCAGCTGCTCGACCTGAGCAAACTGGAGGCAGGTAATATGCGGGTAGATACCGGGGTGTTCGACGTGGCTGCTTTTTTCCGGACACTGGCCAGTGCCTGCCAGTCACTGGCAGACAGTAAGTCGATACGGTTCGTGGTGAATCAGCGACCGGCGTCGTTCGTGGCCGGAGCCGACCGGGATAAACTGGAAAAGATAGTAACTAACCTGTTGTCGAACGCCTTTAAGTTTACCCCGGCGGGCGGCGAAGTCCGGCTGGAAGTGATCTGCCAGACTTCGCGGCTGGAGGTGACTGTTTCGGATACCGGTATCGGGATACCGGCGGCACATCTGCCCCGCATCTTTGACCGGTTCTATCAGTCAGATAATGGCGGTAGCGGTAACCCGGACCGCTCCTACGAGGGGACGGGGATCGGCCTGGCACTGGTCCACGAGCTGGTAACGGTACAGAAGGGAACGGTCAGTGTCCGCAGCACTGAAGGCGAAGGTACCACCTTTCGGGTCGTCCTGCCGCTGATACCGGCCAATTTTCCGGACGGTATCGTAGATCAGGCAGAAGCAAGAGCATCGGTACTGCCCATGCCGGATCTGCTCCCGCCGACCGCGGCGCCTGCTGATCCGGTGAATCCGTCTACCGAAAAGATGCTGCTGATCATTGATGATAATGCCGATATCAGGGCGTTTTTGCGGACGCTGTTTGCGGCTGAGTATGTGATTATAGAGGCAGAAGACGGGCAGCAGGGACTTGAGAAAGCCACGGAAGTGACGCCGGATCTGGTCATTTGCGATCTGATGATGCCGCGGCTGGACGGCTTCGGCTTTTGCCGGCAGATGAAAACACAGGAAGCAACCAGCCATATTCCGGTTATTATGCTGACGGCCCGCGCCACGACCGAAGACCGGATCGAAGGCTATGGGCTGGGGGCCGATGACTATCTGACCAAGCCGTTTGATGCCGCTGAAATCAGGGCACGGGTCCGCAATCTGATCCGGCAACGCGAACGATTGAGGCAGTATTTTCAGGTACTTCAGCAGGTAATACCGGAGCCGGTATCTGAGCAGCTCATTGCGACGGAAAATAACTTTCTGAAACGGCTACAAGCCATTGTGCAGGCCCGGCTGAGTGATAGCGCGTTCGATGTGGAGGAGCTGAGCCGTGAGCTGAGTCTGAGTCCGCGGCAGCTGGTGCGTAAAATTAAGGCACTGACGGGAGAGACGGTCGTTGAGTATATCCGCAACCGTCGTCTGGAGCGGGCGGAGGGTTTAATCCGGCAAGGCAAACTGAGTATTGCCGAAATAGCCTATGAGGTAGGTTTTGAGAACACCTCCTACTTTTCGCGTATTTTTCAGGAGAGATTCGGGGAACTGCCATCCACCTATGCCGGACAGCAAGGCAGGCCTCTATAAGTTACCATTTTTCAGGTTTGTGTTCTTTATGACTCCGTTTCGGGGTCTTTTTTTTACCTGAAAAGCAGGGATGTCCGAAATGAGCTATTGAATGTCCGAAATGGATTACCGGGGAAAGGCATGGGGAATACTTATTTGTAACTCATTAACCATTCATTACTCCATCAATATAGTCCCCGGTTCACGGATGATGTTCATGCTTTACCAACACAATCAACCAGGTTACGGCGCTGACCGGATCAACTATTATTTACGTATTAAAGGGGGCGCACTTTTTCTATTGCTTACCCTGCTGCTGTTACCCGGTCTGGCAGCAACGTCACTGGCGCAGACGACGTGGACGGGTTTAGTCAGCAGCGACTGGAATACCGCCGCCAACTGGTCAACGACCGCAGTACCAGGCGCTACTGACCATGTAGTAGTTCCGTCGGGGACTATTAATGTACCGGTACTGAGTACAACGGCCGTCGCCAGAACCGTGGAGGTGCAGAGCGGCGCCTCCTTCACCATTACCAGCGCGGGGCGTCTGAGTAGTAGTGGTGATAAAATTGTTACGTCTCAAAACGGTGCACAATACAATGTAACATTTTTCAACGGAGGAACGGTCGTTAATCTGGGCACGATGGTTATCGGTAATACGGCTTCTTTCGCAGGAGCCGGGCTGTGGAATGTCGCCTCCTTCAGTAATTTGGCAGGAGCCGGCCTGACCATTAATCTGAACAGTAATTTTATCAGTGCAGGGATAGTTAACGAGAAAGGAAGCTTCGTCAATTCGGCTGCTATTTCTATCGGGTCAACTGCGGCGGGTGGGCAGTCCGGTATCTCAAATTTTGCCGTCTTCAGTAATCTGACCGGTGGCAGTATTGCCATTGACCGGACTAGTTTATACGGCATTTATAACCTCACCGGGAGTTTCGTCAATCAGGCGGCTATCCGGATCGGCACCATAGCTGCTGCCGGAACAACGGGATTCTACAACCAAACAACGTTCAGCAATCTGGCGGGCGGTAGCCTGACAATCGACCGGACCGCTACGTACGGCATTGATAATGGCGGAGGTAACATTCAGAATGAGACAAGCATTACCATCGGACCCAATGCCGTTAGCACTGCGATAAATAATGGAGGCACTTTCAATAATCAGGGTTGTACAGGCCTGATTACAAGTCTGGGCAATGGCAATATGACCAATACGTCCTCCTTCTCCAATACCGGCACCATTATCGAAAGCAGCACGGGCACCAGCGGCATCAGCTACAACGGCGGATTGATTCAGAACCTTAATGGGGGCAGCTTCACGGTAGTATCCGGTAACCAGCCAATCACCACGGCTGGTCTGATCTGGCGCGGCTGCGTCAACAGCGACTGGAACACGGCCGCCAACTGGTCAGCCGGTACCCTGCCCACCGTCACCGATGATGTAACGATTCCTCCCGGCACTACCTATTCGCCAATCCTGAGCACTACAGCCGTTGCGAAGTCGGTGGAGGTACAAAGCGGCGCTTCATTTACGATCAGCAACAGCGGCAGTCTGACAATAAGCGGTGCTAAATCAATGACCATCAACAGCTTTTCCTATACCATAACCTTCTTTAACAGTGGAACTGTAGTCAATCAGGGCGCGCTGTCGGCGGGTAATACGGCTGAGGTAGGGCTGTGGAATGAATCCTCCTTCAGCAATCTGGCAGGCGGCAGCATGACTATTGACGGCACAAGTAGCCAGGCCCTCGCTAACAATGCCGGCACCTTTGTCAACCAGGCCACTATCCGTATCGGGTCACTTGCCGGAGCAGGGCGCTATGGCATCCGGAATAGTGCATCCTTTACCAACACCATGGATGGTCTCATACAAATTGACAATACCACTGTCTATGGCATGCTTTGTCAGCGCGGCAGCTTTGTTAATTCAGCTACTCTAACGATTGGCTCAATAGCTAGTACAGGCTTCTCCGGGCTTCTGAACAGTTCATCCTTTACCAATAAAACGGGTGGTTTCATCGACATTAATTTAAGTAATAATTCGCGCCTGGTAAACGAAGCCCCCGGCACTTTTGTCAACCAGGCCACCATCACCATCGGATCAGTTCACCAGGCAGCAGGGACCGGCCTGACAAATGCATCGTCTTTCAGCAACATACCGGGCGGCAGCATTATCATTTACCGGTCAGGCGGTAATGCGCTGACAAACAACGGTAGTTTTCTCAACGCCGCTTCCATCGCTATCGGAACCCTCCCCGGCGCAGGCCTGTTTGGTTTAGTGAATTCAGGATCCTTCAGCAACGTAGCCGGTGGCAACATCGCCATTGACCGGATAAGTGGTATAGGACTGATTAACGACACTGGATTAAGCTTTGTCAATTCGGCAACCATTACTATCGGCACCCTCTCCGAAACAGCATTGGCTTATGGTCTATCGAATTCGTCATCCTTCAGCAACCTGACAGGTGGCAGTATCACTATTGATCACGCCACCACGGCAGCACTCTCACACACTACGGGCATCTTTTTCAACTTGGCAACGATTAACATCGGCGCCAGTACAACAGGTTTTGCTATATCTAACGGCGCAGTTTTCAACAATCAGGGTTGCCAGGCGCTGATCAACAGCCTGGGGAATGCCATTATTAGTAGTGGTTCTTACTTCTTCAACACCGGCACCATCATCGAGCGCTCATCGGGCAACAGCAGCATGAGCTATAACGGCGGATTAGTGCAGAACCTCAACGGCGGTACATTTGCCATTACTACAGGGCAGCCGCCCCTCAGCGTGTCGGCAACCGGGCTGACCACCTGCAACCCCGCCAACGGCTCCTTTACCATCGCGGGCGTTCAACCCGCTACCGCTTACACCCTGAGCTATACTGTGGGCAACACAACCGCCAGCCTCACCCAAACCGGCAACAGCGCCGGACAGCTGCGCGTCGCCAACCTCAGCGGGGGCACCTATGCTCTGGCACTCAGCGGCTCCTGCGTTGCCCAAACCCTGCCCCTGTCGGCCACCCTCGGCAAACCGGCCGCCTTCACCCTGACCACCCAGCCACCGGCCACGTCAGTTGTCTGTGCCGGTAGCAGCATCAGTGCGGCGGTCGGGGTGTCCGGCACAACCGGACCGGTAGCCTACCAGTGGTATAAAAACAGTCTGGCCAGCCCCGTCACCAGCCAGACCGCCGCGATCCTGTCGCTCAGTGGTCTTACTGCGGCTGAATCGGGCAGCTACTCGGTGGTGATTACGGATAACTGTACGTCTACCACCTCGGCCGCGTTTAGTCTGACGGTGAATCCGTTGCCGTCCGTTACGGTTACCGCCGCTCCGTCAGCCACGTTAACCTGTACCAATCCGTCCCTGACGCTGACGGCCCAAACTACCGCCACGGCCTTTGCCTGGAATAGTAACAACGCGGTCAGCCAGACTTTACCCGTCAGTCAGAGCGGCGTATACGCTCTCACTGTTACTGATGGTAATGGCTGTACGGCCACATCGAACAGCCTGACTATATCGCAGGACGTGACCACACCCTCCGTCAGCCTCTCAGCTACAGGCAGTGTGCTGACCTGTAGCCGGCCGCAGATTACCTTAACGGCCACCGCCTCGACAACGGCCCTGCGTTGGTCAAACGGCCAGAACACGCTGACGCTGCCCGTCAGCCAAAGCGGGGTGTATACCGTCACAGCCACGGGGGCCAACGGCTGCACCGCCCTGAGCAACAACCTGACCATTACGCAGGACAACAACGCGCCTACGGTCAGCCTCTCGGCCACAGGCAACCAGCTGACCTGTACCCAACCGCAGCTGACATTGACCGCCACGGCGTCGGTTACCGCCCTGCGCTGGTCGACCGGCGAGACTACGCAAGTTATAAGTGTCAGTACGGCCGCAACTTATTCTGTCACCGCTACGGGTGCAAACGGCTGCCCGGCTATCAGTAACAATCAGACAATTGGTCAGAATTTCAGTCTGCCACCGGTTACGGTGTCATCGGCTACAGTGTGTCCGGGTCAGCCGGTTAGTCTCACCGCGATGGGGTGTGCCGGACAGGTGCGCTGGTCCAACGGCATGAGCGGTTCGGTGATGACGGTAACGGCGGGCAGCAGCACCAGTACGGTGACCGCTACCTGCACAACGGGTATCTGCGCCACGACGGCTGCCGGACAGATTGTTATCGGTGGCGTTCTGCCACTACCGGCGCAGATTCTGAGCTTCACGGCGGACGAAACGTCCTGTCCGGTGAAGCTGACGGGTCGGGGCGTAGCCACCTCATTCACCATGACGGGACCGAAGGACTATGTCTTCAGCACGGTTTACCGCGAGGGCGCTATGCAAGATGCCGTCGGGTTGAATGTAAAACAGGCGGGCACCTATACCCTGACGGCGACCTACACCAACAGCTGCGGCACCAGCGAACCGGTGACCCGGACGGTGACCGTGGGCCGCAATTGCCCGTAAAAAGCCGGTATACCTGAGCCGGTTTGCCGGCCTGAACGCGGTTTGTCTTCAACGGCCTGCCAGACCGGCTCAAGTATGCCATTTTCCTGTATCCATTGACAAATGAGACACATACAACCATTTTTTTCATTCTGACACGGAGCCAACCGTTTTTGGACGAATGACTAACAACTAAGTGGGGTATGAAGGGAAACTCACAGCGACTCCCCCCCCTTTTCTGCCATGTTTTTCCATGTGTTGCTGCCTCTGCTGAGCGCCTGCTGAAGTAGCACAGCTGGTTGGGTACGGACTCGCTTTTTGCCCCCACCGTATATTATCGGGGCAGACTACCCGGCGAGTCGGAGGTAGCTATTCCCCGCGCTCAATGCCCGCCCGATTCCGGCGGATACTCCAAACCGCAAGGTCTGACACGCTGGTGGTGCGGGAGATCTATCCGGCGGGAGCCAACCACGTGATTGTGGAAGGTGTCACGACCGGTCCGGCAGATACCGTCCGTTCGGTTTGCCTGATTTATACTATCGAACACCAACGCATCAGCCGGTATGCGCCTACTAACCGGCCTATCTTTTAGCTTATTCAATCAACTATTTATACTGAATACCAATACGCCTTATGAATACATCAATACGAATGCGGGCTATCGGCCTGTTATGCTGCCTGATGCTTACGCATTGGGCTTTTAGCCAGACGACCACCCGCTACGTTTCCACGACGGGCATCACCCCGGCCGCCTCAGCCACCAGCTGGGCCACCAGTACCACCGATTTACAGGGAGCCATTGACGCCAGCCAGCCCGGCGATCAGGTCTGGGTGGTGACGGGGCTGTATAAGCCCACCCCCACTACTGGCCCTGACAGCCGGACGATCAGCTTTTCGATGAAAAACGGGGTAGCTATTTACGGGGGCTTTGCGGGGGGAGAAACAAGCCTGAGCCAGCGCCCGACTATCAATCCTGTCGCTGGTAAACCCGGCAGCAGTACGCTCAGTGGTGACATTGATAATGACGGTACACTGACCAACAACAGCTACCACGTTATCAGCAATCCGACGGGTCTGACGACAACAGCGGTGCTGGATGGGTTTGTGATTACCGGTGGCAACGCCAGTGGGTCATCGGCTAATATGGGTGGGGGGATGTACAACAATGGCAGCAGCCCGACCTTGACCAACTGTTTGTTTGTGGACAATCAGGCTACGGGAGGCAATGGCAATAGCAACAAAGGCGGGGCCATTTACAACAATGGCAGCAGCCCGACCTTGACCAACTGCTCGTTTCAGGGCAATCAGGCTACGGGAGGTGGTGCAAACCACGGCGGGGCCATGTACAACGAAAGCAGCAGCCCGACCTTGACCAACTGCTCGTTTCAGAACAATCAGGCTACGGGTGGTGGTGGCAGTGCAAACTACGGCGGGGCCATGTACAATTTCAACGGTAGCAACCCGACCTTGACCAACTGCTCGTTTCAGGGCAATCAGATTACGGGGGGCAATGGCAGTAGCACCAACGGCGGGGCTATTTACAACAATGGCAGCAGCCCGACCTTGACCAACTGCTCGTTTCAGAACAATCAGGCTACGGGTAATCGCAGTAGCAACTACGGCGGGGCCATGTACAATACGTATAGCAACCCGACCTTGACCAACTGCTCGTTTCAGGGCAATCAGAATACGGGCACTGCCAGTGTCGACTTAGGCTGGGCGATGTACAATTTCAGCAGCCACCCTGTGCTGACCAACACCGTGATGTGGAACAATGGCGGGTCAAACACCTTTTTTAACAATGGCAGCACGCTCACCGCCCGCTACTCCCTCTTCGATAACACCAGCGGCGTCGATGTCACTGGACCGGGCAACCTGACCACCACTACCTCGCCCTTTGTATCGGCTACCAGCGTGGCCTTGCTACCCTGTTCACCAGCCGTCAACGCGGGTGACCCCAATACCACAACGGCTACGGTCGGTACGACCGATCTGGCGGGTAATCCCCGTTTCTTCGGTGGCCGCATCGATATGGGGGCGGTGGAGTATCAGGCCCGCCTCTACGTAGCCGCCAGCCAGACGGCCAATGTGGGTGATGGGCAAAGCTGGGCCACGGCCTTCCCCGATCTGCAAAGTGCGCTGACCTATCCGTGCAGCCAGAACCTGACGGAAATCTGGGTGGCGGCCGGTACGTATAAGCCCGCCCGTGGAAGCAGTTTCTCGATGCTACCGGGCGTAGCGATCTACGGCGGCTTTAAAGGCCTCGAAACCAGCCTGAGCGAGCGTCCGGCCGTCAACCCGGTTACAGGTCATCCATCTAATACCACGCTGGCAGGCAACGGTAGCCGGGTAATAACCAACCCCAGTGGGCTGACGACCACAGCGGTGCTGGATGGGTTTATCATTACCGGCGGCAATGCCAGTGTTTTTCCTAACAATTTAGGCGGAGGGGTCTATAACAACGGCATTGGGTCGGGGCAGGTGTGCAACCCCAGCTTCAGAAACTGCTCGCTGATCGGCAATTCGGCTTCCAGCGGTGGGGCGATGTACAACGATGGGAATGGTGGTCAATCGAGTCCGGTGCTGACCAACTGTGTGCTGCAAAGCAATATGGCCACCCTCCGGGGCGGGGCGATGTACAACCATGGGCCTGGTGGCCAATCGAGTCCGGTGCTGACCAACTGTGTGCTCCAGGGTAATCAGGCTACGGGCATTGGCGCTGGCTATTTAGGCGGAGCGATGTACAATGATGGGGATCAAGGCCAATCTAATCCAGTGCTGACCAACTGTGTGCTACAAAACAATTCGGCTTACGACGGCGGGGCGATGTACAACAGTGGGTGGAGTTATGGTCAATCGAGTCCGGTGCTGACCAACTGTGTGCTACAAAGCAATTCGGCTATCGAAGGCGGGGCGATGTTCAACTATGGGACTAACGGTCAATCAAGCCCGGTGCTGACCAACTGCTCACTGCTGGGCAATTCGGCTATCGACGGCGGGGCAATGTTCAACATTGGGATTGATAGTCAATCGAGACCGGTGCTAACCAACTCGATCCTGTGGAATAACGGGGGGAACGCCTTTGTCAATCTAGCCGCGACGGGTGCATTAGCTACCTACTCGCTGTTTGATAACCCGGCCAACGTATCGATCAGCGGACCGGGCAACTTTACTTCCGCTACCTCCCCGTTTGTGAGCGCCACCAGTGCGGCGCTCAATAGTTGCGCCTTCGCCATCGGCAGCGCTGACCCAACCACAACCACCGTAATGGTGGGTACGACCGATCTGGCGGGTAATGCCCGCTTCACCAGCGCCCGGCTCGATATGGGTGCTTACCAGTATCAGGGTGTCGTGTCCGGTCAGGTTCGGGCCATTACGGTGCAGCCGGTGGCGGGTAGTGTCGTTTGTGCGGGTACGCCGGTAGCCGTGCCGGTGAGCGCCACGGGCATAGGTACCTCGTTCAGCTACCAGTGGTATAAGGGCACGACTGCACTGACCAGTCAAACCGCTGCAACATTGACGCTACCTACGGCAAGTACGGCCGATGCGGGTAGCTATTCGGTTGTCGTGACAGGGGCCTGTAACTCGGTGACCTCGACGGTCTTCAGCCTGTCGGTGAATGCACTGCCGTCGGTGACAGTGACGGCAGCTCCGTCAGCCACCCTTTCCTGCACTAACCCAAGCCTGACCTTAACGGCTCAGACCTCGGCTACATCGTTTACCTGGAGCAGTGGGGGCAGCACGGGCCAGACTCTGCCCGTCAGTACTACCGGCGTTTATTCCGTAACGGCCACCGGCAGTAACGGCTGTACGGCTGTCAGCAATAATCTGACCATCTCACGGGACAATACCAGCCCGACGGTCAGTGTGTCGGCCCTGAGCAACACGCTGAACTGTATCCAGTCTACCCTCACCCTGACGGCCACGGCTTCGGTAACCGCCCTGCGGTGGTCAACCGGCCATACCACTACCACGATTAGCGTGAGTCAGACGGGGACCTATTCGGTCACTGCGACGGGCGCCAACGGCTGTACCGCCGTCAGCAACAACCTGCTGGTGACGGCGAACTTCAGCCTGCCGCCGTTTACCGTCTCCTCGGCTACCGTCTGTCCCGGCCAGTCGGTAAACCTCACGGCCAGTGGTTGCAGCGGGCAAATCCTGTGGTCAACCGGTGCCACAACAGCCATGATCACCCTGACGGCGGGCAGCAGCACCAGCCTGCTGACGGCAAACTGCACCGTGAGCAACTGCTCGACCAGCGCTACCGGTCAGGTTGTTATTGGTGGTGCCTTACCGCCACCGGCACAGATCCTGAGCTTTACGGCCGATGAGTCTACCTGTCCGGTACGGCTCACAGGTCGTGGCGTGGCCACCTCATTCACCATGACGGGGCCAAAGGACTATGTCTTCAGCACGGTTTACCGCGAGGGCGCCACGCACGATGCCGTCGGGTTGAATGTAAAACAAGCGGGGACCTATACCCTGACGGCCACCTACACCAACAGCTGCGGCACCAGCGAACCGGTGACCAGAACGGTAACTGTGGGCCGGAATTGCCCGTAAAGGGGTTAACATACAAAAGCCGGTGTTCCTCATCAGGGGCACCGGCTTTTTTATAACGTAGGTGTCCAGATGAAAGCCGCTGTCTTTCGGAAGGTCCGGTTTCATCATCAGAGATTGAGGCGGGTTTTGTCTCAGAATGGGAGGGTTTTAAGCGACACCTATATTATTTTTTTCGTTTGAGAATAGCCTGGGTACCCACAATTAATTTACCCATGCTGGCTTTGCTGTTAGCTAAGATCACACAGCCACCACCCAACTCAGGAAAAGCCGAAATATGGCTGGTAAACCCGGGTGTACTGCCATTATGCTGAATATCGCGATAGGAACCCCTATTACGTACACCCCATCCAAGGCCGATGTCGTTACGCGTGGGCTGATGCGTTAAGCGTATAACCGGGTCTTTTTCCGAAATCTGGGCCTGGAGGTAGCGCATCATATCGGCTAAATCGGAGTGAATATCGCCAGCGGGGCCCAGGAAACCTTCATCCTGAAACGAGAACTCTTTCCCATTCTCGGTATAGGGTAAGGCCATTCGTTTTTTGACTTCAGCAACCTGGTGGTAGCTTGTTTGATTCATGCCTAGCGGTGAGGTAATGTATTCCTTTAGTAATTGATCATACGGCCGGTGATAGACCCGCTCCACAATATGCCCCAAAATGGCCATACCCCAATTAGAGTAGTCAAATTTGTAGCCCGGCACGGTATCAAGCTTTACCGAGTGAAGAGCCCCATAAAATAAGCTGGAATCATAGTTGGCTTCCGGAGTGGCCGGATTATAGCCTGGCTGATCACCAATGTTGGAAGGCATGGGTGGTAAGCGGGCGGTATGGTTGGCTAAATCCTGTAAAGTAACTGGCCGGTTGCTAACCTGAAGATTTGGATAATCACCTGGAAGATAAAGGCGAATATCATCGGATAGGGCAACTTTTCTATCGGCCACTGCCCGGGCTAACAAGAGAGCTGTAAACGTCTTGGTCACAGAACCGATTTCATAACCGGTTAATGAAGTGGGGAGCTGACCGCTTCCTTTTTGGGTTTCTCCATAATGGTACATAAAGGGTTTTCCGTCTTTAATGAGACCTATGGAAAGTCCCACCGCTCCAGGATCACGAAAGTAGTCGCGGACTAAGCTATCGATCGCCTGATCCAGATCGGTCTTGAGTGCGTTGCTACTTACAATGGAAGGAGGGGTCGTTAAGAACGAAACAGGAACACTGGACAGACCAAAGCTGCTAAACTTTCCCTCCGGTGTTACTTTTAGAAACATATTCATATCTCTAACTTCAAGCTCAAGGTGATACGAAATGCCCCCCCTGGCTTCTTGCTGAGAAACTACCCGGATAATGTTACCACTGTTTCGATTGCTTTTCAGATAGCTAACTAGTTTGTTTTGGGAAATAGTCCTGGAAAATGAGGTATCCGCTAGTTGATAAATGGCTTTAAATTCATTCCGGTTAAAGCGGGCAATAATTGAATCGCAAACCTGACGATAAGGCAGTTGGCTGCTTTGGGCGAAGCTGAGAACAGTCGTCATCAAAAAAAATCCCCAAGGCAAGAAGAATCGAAATAGCATGGCGGTAAACTTGAAAAAGATTCAGCTAATTTCCTCAATGACACCTGAGTCGATAGAATGTTGCAGCGTCGTTGTTATTTCCTGGCAATTGACTGGCTCCACTTCTATTGGAAGATAGCCAAAGTACGGAAAACTTCGAGTGGAAAATTGGTATCTTAAGCCTTTCACAAAACGCCCATGCTGAACTTTAATTTTATACTTTTTTGAGTAAAAGACAGTCTCAAATTGCTGTCTCTCAAACCTATGTTCCATTTTCAGCCCTATAGATGAGTTTGCAATACACATTTGAATGCCTCCTGACAATCAATATTAATTAAAAGAACAGCTTTATATCCAAATGACGGAGCAACCCTGAAACAGCCGGATTACCGGAGGAAATTACGGAGCCGGGGATTTCGTTTAGGCGCACAATCCGGGGCTGAAAACACTTATTCCGAATGGCCGGCGTAACCCTGTCGCCGGCATTGTGCAGGCTGTAATGACTGAAATTAATGCCATGCAAATCGGGCGGTTATCCGGGCGGATCTGCTCTGATCGGATCAGGCAGACTGAGCAGGCAAGAGCTAAGGGCCTTCACGGGGATCGGTACTGAACAGAAAAGCGATACCGGAGAAATATCCGGGTATAGTCAGGGATCTGAAAGCCGGCTTATCAATCCGGCAGATTGCGGCGATCCTGCACGGCCGGCTGCCAGCCTGTCGTCAGCCGGCTACCCGTCTGACGGGCCGGGTACTGTAGAGCTCCTTGAAGACCCTG
>NZ_CAMFHL010000097.1 GCF_945952095.1 uncultured Arsenicibacter sp.
GTGGTATACCTTGAGCTTTATGGTTATTGATGGTATTGGTACTTATTACATAAATCATAAAACATGGTCGCGGGAAGACTTACGTATTATGAAAGAATTCAGGGAAAAGCTTCCTGTCAGCACATTTGCCTTAGGAGATATTAATAAAGCCGCTTTAATCGGGTTCTTAGGGATGATCAATCCATTGGCTATGTTCTCAACGCTTTTTTTTCGGCGATACAGCCTGGTATTCGGTGTTTTGTTGGTAGTCGGGGTAATGCTTGAAAGCCTTTTTCTGAATGCGCAGATCTTTCACAACCTAACCGGATATGACACTAATTTCCCTTTTGAGTCAGTCGTAAAAGTGTACAAAAGAGGTGTTACCGGGAGCCGTGATCTGATCATACCGTCCGGAGCGGGCAATGCCATCAGAGCGCTAGTCGGTGTACTGTCAGTGGGATTGCTTTATGCGGCGGCTTATTTCAGGTTTAAAGAAAGGGAGGTATAGGTATGGAGTTCAGAGATAAGCAGGCGATCTATTTGCAGATTGCCGAATACATCAGCGAGCAGATTCTGCTGAACCGGTGGCCGGCCGGTGATCGGTTACCGTCCGTCCGTGACCTGGCCGCCGAGCTGGCCGTTAATCCCAATACCATCATGCGAACCATTGACTTCCTGAACCAGAAAGAAATCATTACCAATAAACGCGGCATCGGAAACTTCATTACCGACGATGCCGAAAACCGGATTAAAGCCTTCCGCCGTGAGCAGTTCATGGAGGCCGAATTGCCGCAGCTGTTCAGAAACATGTACCTGCTCGGTATTGATCTGAATGAAATCGGTAACCGGTATACCGCCTTTATTGAATCGAACTTTAACCACACCAGCCACGAAAAAAATGAAAACCAGTAGTGTACTCTTCCTGTCTGCCCTTGCCGTGATTGTAGCGGGCATGACATCATTTAACCTGTTGTTCAAACGGGAGGCCGAAAAAATTGACTGGTCAAACCCCTATCAGTTCTATAAGCCGGTACCGGTGCAGGCCATCCGGGCGGTTGTGGTTACCGGCTCGCCCTACATGGAGGTATTGATTCAGCATAGTGATAAAACAGAAGCCCTGTTATATCCGGAGGATACGGCGCGGATTACCTGCCGTCAGGTAGCCGATACGTTATTTATCACTATTGCGCCGGACCGGTATTCGATCCGGCCGAAGGAGATCACCGCACACTCTTTTCCGGTGCGGGTTCTTGTCCGTACGCCTGAACTCCGTTCGGTACAAGGCGACCGCGCGCACCTATTCGTGCAGGACTTTTCCCTGGAATCGTTAACGGTCGGCGGGTCATTTACGCGGATGAGTCTTGATCATACCGATGTGACGCGGTTGCTGAACGTTGATCTACGGAAGGAAAGCTTTATGCAGTTCGGGGGCGGAAAATACGGGACGCTGAAGCTTAACGTCTATGACGCCAGCGGCTTTGATTTACAGAGTGCGGACATAACCGGGTTTGAGCCTGCCATTTCGGATAAAACTGAAGTCCGGCTACAGGGCAAAACCCTGAAATGGCTTAACTGGAAACGCCTCTGAGAGCATTTCAGCATTGATGTACGGGCGACCCCACGTGGTCGCCCATTTCGCATATCCAAGTGGTCGCCCAATTTGCATAGATTGATGGCACGTGGTCGCCCGTTTTGCACTTATAACAGCACAATATCGCTGGCGTTTGCCACTTCAATATTGGGTTGCTGCAACTGACCGGACAGTTCCGCCGAGGAAATCCGGGCCTTGGCAACGGCCACCGACTGGTCGGCCTCATCGACGATTTCCACCACCTCACCGGCTTCGAATTCCCCGATAACCTCGCGTACACCGACGGCCAGCAGACTACTCCGGCGCAACAGGGCCTTGACCGCACCCGCATCTACGCGCAGCTGTCCGGCCGCCAGACTGCCGCTGCCCAGCCACCGGTTACGGGCCGAGAGCGATACCGGCTGCGGATCAAACCGGGTGCCGGTCTCATCCGCCAGGGCACGCAGAATACCATCCGGCTGGTTGATGCCGAAAATAACCACTTTAATCCCCATGCGGGTCGCCAGCTTGGCAAAGGTCAGTTTCGACGACATACCACCGAGCCCTTGTGCCGACTTATCCGTCCGGACCACCCCGAACACGTCTTCGGTCAGGGCGGGGACGTGGCGGATAATCTGGCCTTCGTTGTCGAGCAGCCCGCCCACCGACGTGCACAGCAGCATGGCTTCGGCCCCGAACCCGACAGCCATCAGCGTGGCCAGTTCGTCGTTGTCGGAGAACTTCAGCTCGCGGTTACTGACTACGTCGTTTTCGTTGGCAATCGGAATAATCCCGTTTTCCCAGAGCTCTTCGTAGGTTTGTTTGAGCTGTAAAAACTGATCGCGGTTGGCGAAGTGGTGGCGCTCGCACAGGCTCTGGGCGATGGATACACCATAGACGGCAAAGAAGCGGCTGTAAATATTCAGGAGCAGCAGATTGCCGACTGCCGCCGCAGCCTTGCGCTGGATAATGTCCCCCCGGAAATCGCGGATGGACGCCTTACCGGCACCTACCGCCCCCGACGAGACCAGCACAATCCGGTACTGCTGATGGAGGATGGCAATCTGACGGGCAATGTCAACAAGAACCGGCTCGTTGGGTTCACCATTCGGTTTGGTGATCGATGCCGTACCAAATTTAAGTACTAAAACGGGCTTAGCCATGCGGCAAATATACCGGATGTTTTCCGATGAATACCTGCCAAAACCGGATTTCAGGGCTACTTAACAGTGTTAGATGATAAAATGCCGGTCAAAAAAAGGCCGTTTGCCCGCTTCTGCCGGGCAAACGGCCTTGTGCTATACCTGCGGTGACGGGTCAGGCGTCTGCCGGTCTTTTGGCCAGGTAGGGGCTTTCCAGCAGCGGAGCAAACCCGCCGAACGCCACCGGATCCTTGTCGTATCCGTAGGTGACCGAGAGCGGTTTCGTATGGTTGTTATCGCCCATGGCCACGTCAACGTCGTCCATCGTAAACTGGCAGGGGTGTTCGTAGCCGAGGGCGTGGCAGATGTCGAGGACCTCCTTGGTAAGTGTCTTCATGTAGTTCTGAAAACGCTCGCTTTTCAGCGTCGGATCGATGCCGGCCTGCAGCCATTTATTCTGGGTAGCCACCCCCGACGGGCAGCGGTTGGTATGGCAGATCTGCGCCTGAATACAACCGATCGACAGCATGGCTTCGCGGGCGATGTTCACCAGATCGGCCCCCATCGCAAAGGCCATTACCGCCGCATCGGGCAGACCCAGTTTGCCGGACGCGATAAAGGTCAGGTGTTTGGTCAGTCCCCGTTTCTGAAAGATCTGGTAGACCTTGCTGAACCCGTAGACAAAGGGCAGTGACACGTGGTCGGCGAACGACGGCGGGGCTGCTCCCGTACCGCCCTCGCCGCCGTCGATGGCGATAAAGTCGGGGCCTTTGCCGGTGGCCTGCATGTAGTCGGCCAGCTCCTCCCACATCTCCAGTTTCCCGACGGCCGATTTAATCCCGACCGGCAGCCCGGTTTTGTCGGCCATGGCCTCGATGAAAGCTACCATTTCCGGTATATTGGAAAACGCCGAATGGGCTGCAGGGGAGATCACGTCTTTCCCCACCGGAATGTGCCGGATGTCCGAGATCTCCTGCGTAATCTTGGCGGCAGGCAACACCCCGCCCTTGCCCGGCTTGGCCCCCTGCGACAGCTTCAGCTCCAGCATCCGGATAAAGGGATACTGTTCGGTCAGCCGTACGAGTTTGTCCAT
This sequence comes from uncultured Arsenicibacter sp., assembly GCF_945952095.1. Lineage (GTDB taxonomy): Bacteria > Bacteroidota > Bacteroidia > Cytophagales > Spirosomataceae > Arsenicibacter. Next base: position 3,785 of record NZ_CAMFHL010000097.1, read on the forward strand.
CACAAAATTACCGTCGTCGTCGCGAATGCCGAAGTAGGCCGTGCCGATGTTGAAGACCACATCAGCCCCGTTTTTATGGTAGTTCGACAGTCCGCCTTCGCCGGTGTTATGATAACAGCCAAAGGCTTTGGCGCCCAGATTGAGTGCCTGAATGGCAGAGGCCGAGAGCGAGCCGAAGCTCATGCCGCTGATGTTGATGACCGAGCCCGGATGATAGGGTTTGCGCCGGTTATGGAATTGTCCGATGACTTTGGCCGACGGGCAGTGATAGGGATCTTTTACCGTCGGGTGATTTTTCGGCAGGCGCAGCGGCAGCATGGCCGGTTTGATAAAGACGTAGCCCGCACTGTGAATGTCCTGATCCGTGCCGAATCCCTGAAAATTGTTTTCCTTTTTCGACGACGCATAAATCCAGGAGCGCTGCCGCCGGTTAAAGGGCAGCTCCTCGCGGTTATTGGCAACGATGTACTGCCGCAGCTCAGGGCCGATGGTTTCGATCATGTACCGGAAATTGCCGATGACCGGAAAATTATGCCGGATAGTATGTTTGCGTTGCAGAATGTCGCGGAGGGCAACGATGACGAGTACCAGCAATACCCATCCCCACCACGGAAAATCAGTAAGCCAGTCGGTGAATTGATGCATAAATGTACGTGTATAACAGGCCGGCGGGGTTAGCCTGCCGCCTGATGAATGGTTTATCTGTTAACGGATACCGTCTGTTAAAGTTGGTAAAATGGCCTTTTTTACCCGAAGCATCACCATGCCCGTGTAAATTTTACGAATCGGGCCGCCCCATCGTACGGGCGACCCCACGTGGTCGCCCAACTAATGTGATTATTGCCACGTGGCACCCGATGAATGTTTCCATATCATGTCCCGTTCATAGTAAGCGTACAGGAACAGCAGGGATGCGCCTAAAATGTTGTATCTTTGTGGCTTCATTCTGAGAATAGTACAAACCCCTGCCGGATAGACGTGCATCAGACACGCGGGCAGTATTTGTTTGACATGAATAAAGAACAGGAAATTGCACGCCGGCGGACGTTCGCGATCATCAGTCACCCGGATGCCGGTAAAACCACGCTCACCGAAAAATTACTGCTTTTCGGCGGGGCCATCCAGACCGCAGGAGCGGTAAAATCCAATAAAATCAAGAAGTCAGCGACCTCTGACTTTATGGAAATCGAGAAGCAGCGGGGCATCTCGGTCGCAACGTCGGTAATGACGTTCGAATACAATAATTTAAAAATCAACATTCTCGATACACCCGGTCACAAGGACTTTGCAGAGGATACCTACCGGACGCTGACGGCGGTCGACAGCGTTATTCTGGTGATCGACTGTGTAAAAGGGGTTGAGGAACAAACCGAGCGGCTGATGGAAGTCTGCCGGATGCGCGACACGCCGGTGATCATTTTCATCAACAAGCTTGACCGCGAAGGCCGTAACCCGTTTGACCTGCTCGACGAACTGGAAGAAAAACTGAACATCCGCGTACGTCCGCTGGCCTGGCCGGTGAACATGGGATCGGACTTTAAAGGAGTATACAGCCTGTACGACAAAAAGCTGAACTTCTTCAAGGTGAACAAAACGCGGGTGGAAGATGACGTGCTGCCGATTGAGATCGGTGATCCGGTGCTGGACACCAAAGTCGGACAGCGGGATGCCGATCAGCTGCGGGAAGACGTTGAGCTGATTGAAGGCGTATACGACGACTTTGACCGGCAGGCGTACCTCGACGGTAAGATTGCTCCGGTATTCTTCGGTTCGGCCGTGAATAACTTCGGGGTGAAAGAACTGCTGGATGCCTTCTGCCAGATTTCACCGGAGCCCATCAGCCGGACGACCGATACGCGGGTGGTGCAGCCGGACGAAAACAAATTCAGCGGCTTTATCTTTAAAATCCACGCTAACCTTGATCCCCGCCACCGCGACCGGATTGCGTTCCTTCGGGTATGTTCAGGGGTTTTTGAGCGGGGTAAATTCTACCGCCATACCCGGCTCGACAAAAACGTCCGCTTCAGCAGCCCGTTCAGCTTCATGGCCGACAGCAAAAGCGTTCTCGACGAAGGCTTTCCGGGTGATGTAGTGGGTTTGTATGATACCGGTACGTTTAAAATCGGGGATACGCTCACCGAAGGCGAAGACATGAAGTTCCAGGGAATTCCGAGCTTTTCGCCGGAAATCTTTAAGGAGCTCATCAACCTTGATCCGATGAAGGCCAAACAGCTGGATAAAGGCATTGAGCAGTTAACCGACGAAGGGGTCGCCCAGCTCTTTACCCTCGTATCGGGTAACCGGAAGATTGTCGGTACGGTGGGCGAGCTCCAGTTTGATGTTATCCAGTACCGTCTGGAGCATGAATACGGCGCCAAATGCCGCTGGGTACCGCTGAACTACTCAAAAGCCTGCTGGATTACCTCGGACAATGCCCAGAAGCTCGGTGAGTTTATCCGGCTGAAAGGCAACCAGATCGCCTACGACAAAGACCAGCATCCGGTGTTCCTGGCCGAATCTGACTGGATTCTGCGGATGAACCGCGATAATAATCCGGATATTCAGTTCCACCTGACGTCGGAGTTTAAAGAGTGATAGAGCGAAAGAGTGAAAGAGTGAAGCGGGTAGATTTGTAGCGTAAAAGGAAATTCCACCTGACGCCGGACTTTAAAGAGTGAAAGGGATAACGGGTAAACGGGTAGCCGCTCTTTCACTCTTTCACACTTTCGCTCTTTGTTTTTCCCCCCCAAGCGGGTAGTTTTGTATAGAATCGATTACCTGCTGAAGCCGTAACGCCTTTTTTAACCTGTTATGAATACAACGTCGCCCGTAGCCACGATGGACAAACTCGTTATTTATCAGATTTTTACCCGTTTATTCGGGAATAATAATACCACTAATAAATCCTGGGGCAGCCGCGATGAAAACGGTGTCGGTACCTTTAACGACATTACGGATAAGGCGTTGCAGGAATTAAAGCAGTTCGGCGTATCGCACGTCTGGTACACGGGGGTGATTGAGCACGCCATTCAGACGGATTATACGGCAAACGGCATTCCTCTCGATGATCCTGCCGTGGTGAAAGGGAAAGCCGGCTCGCCCTATGCCATCAAGGATTATTACGACATTAACCCGGATCTTGCCGTAGCGGTGCCAAACCGTATGGCCGAGTTTGAGGCGCTGGTTCGCCGCACACACGCCAACCGGCTGAAAGTCATTATTGATTTTATTCCCAACCACGTTGCCCGCCAGTATCATTCCGATGTTAAGCCGGCCGGTGTGGTGGATCTGGGCCAGCAGGACGATCAGACCGTTGGCTTTAAACGGGATAATAATTTCTATTACCTGGTCGGGCAGGCGCTACAGGTTCCCGCCAGTGTCGTGACTACCGACGGGACACCGGTTCATGCCCCGAAACTGAAGGAGTTTCCGGCAAAGGTGACCGGTAATGATGCCGTAACGGCCAGCCCGTCGATCAACGACTGGTACGAGACGGTCAAGCTGAATTATGGCGTGGATATCTTTGATCACGGCAAAACCTACTTTGATCCCGTACCGGCAACCTGGCAGCAGATGCTGGACATTCTGCTTTACTGGGCAGCCAAAGGCGTGGACGGCTTCCGGTGCGACATGGCCCAGATGGTGCCCGTCGAGTTCTGGGAGTGGGCCATTCAGCGGGTCAAAGCCGCCCATCCGGGTATTATTTTCATTGCCGAAATCTACGAAGTTGATAAATACCGTCCGTATATCTTTAGAGGCGGCTTTGATTACCTCTACGACAAGGTAGGGTTGTATGACGCCCTCCGCCGGCTGATGGAAGGCCAGGGCACCTGCCGGGACATTACAAAGGTATGGCAGCAGGAGTCGGGAGACTATAGTGAGCACATGCTCCGGTTCCTCGAAAACCACGACGAGCAGCGGATTGCTTCCCGTTTCTTTGCCAATGATCCATGGGTAGCCGTGCCGGCAATGACCTTATCGGCAACCCTGCATACGGGACCGGTGATGATTTATTTCGGCCAGGAAGTCGGGGTGCGGGCTGAGGGCAGCGAAGGCTTCAGCGGCGACGACGGCCGTACGACCATCTTTGATTACTGGGGTGTGAAGGAATGGCAGGGCTGGCTTAACCGGAAAGGAAAAGCGGCCGGCCGCTTTGACGGCGGCGGGTTAACGGATGATCAGAAGAAACTCCGGGCGTTTTACCAGCAACTGAATCACCTGGTGAACGGCAGCGATGCCATTCAGAACGGTAAATTCTACGACCTGCAGTGGGCAAACGGCCAGACCGCCGGCTATAATCAGGACCGCCAGTATGCGTACCTGCGCCACACCGATAAACAAAAGCTGCTGATTATCTGCAACTTTGATAAAACACAGCCCTGTCAGACACGGCTGCATATTCCGGACCATGCCTGGCAGACGATCGGGCTGGATGGTAAACGTACCCGCCGGTTTACGGATATTTTCCTGACCGGAACCCGGCTGGAAGCACAGGCCGGGGATGATGTGGCAATCTCGCTGCCGCCCCTCGGTGTTCTCGTGCTGGAAATCAGCTAAAGCGGCTGTTCGCCTATTGATCAACAAAGACCTGACCGGAACCCCTATGAGGAGAACCTTTACTACACTTATACTGCTTTTTTGTGGATGGATGGGATACGCGCAGGAAGCGCCGGTAACTGAAAGTGCCTTGCCTGAGGTGCAGGGTGGTAAAACCATCAGCGAGTCGGTGCTGGTTTTCGGGAAGTCGTTTATCGGAAAACCGTACGTTGCCCATACCCTTGAAGGAAACCCGACCGAGCAGCTGGTCGTCAATTTCCGGAAGTTTGATTGTACTACCTTTGTCGAGTCAGTAATGGGTCTGTCCTTTGCCTGGCATGATGCCCAGCTAAAAGCCACGAAGGGCAGCCTGGACGACATTTACCGGCGGTACCTGACAAAAATCCGCTACCGGAACGGGCAGCTGGACGGCTATGCCAGCCGGCTGCACTATTTCTCGGAGTGGCTGGCCGATAATGAACGCAAAGGGCTGATCCGGGATATTACCCGGCACATTACAGGCAGTATGCAGGTCTCCAAACCCGTTTCCTACATGACGGCCGCTACGTGGAAATATCCGGCGATGCAGGATCCTGCGGTCTATAAGCAGATCGCACAGGCCGAGAATGAAATCAGCCAGCAAACCTTCTCCTTTATTCCGAAGAAAAACCTCCGGCAGGCCGAAAACCAGCTGCGCGACGGTGATATCATCATGCTGACAGCGGCCCGCACCGGTCTGGATATGAAACACTGTGGTTTCGCCGTCTGGCAAAACGGAAAGGTCTACCTGTTACATGCCTCCTCCGATTTCGGCATGGTCATGCTGACCCGCCAGCCGTTAATTCAGTACGTACAGGCTAATAAACGGCTTTCGGGCATCCGAGTAGCCCGCATCAGCCCGAACACCCGGCTGACAGCGTCAGTGAATGAGTAATGGATAAGTAGTAATGAAAAATGAATAATGGTTAATGAATAATGCAGCAGGAGCGTGTTCCGGCGGGGGGGCGTTCATTATCCATTGAACATTATTCATTACTACTTATCCATTATTAATCAGGCCAGGGTATAGTAAAGTCTTCTGATTTTGTCCCGTGAGCGTTTCAGCCGCATTTTGATGGCGCTGTCCTTGATATTGAGCGTGAGGGCCAGCGCTTTTATATCGTGATCCTGTTCGTATTTTAACCGAAGGAGGTTGATCTCGTCAGCCGGTAGATACTGCAGGACCTGCGCCAGCTGGGAAAGCTGGAAGTCAATAGTATCACTGTCATCATCCGTAAGCGTCTGTATTAATTCTTCACCGATACCAATGGTCGATTGCCGGTGGGTATGCCGGATCTGGTCCATGCAGTAGTTGTAGGCAATGGCATAGAGCCAGGTAGAGAAAGAGGAGCGTTCCTTAAAATTGGGCAGGTTGTGCAGGACCCTGAGAAAAATTTCCTGGGTGAAGTCTTCGGCCAGGACCGGATCTTTGATTAATGAAAAACAACGCCTGTAAACCTTCTGGGCATACCGTCTATAGAGTATTTCGGTATACATACTTTGGCTGGTGACCAAATACTGCGTCACCAACTCTTCATCCTTGAGTCGGTTTTTCATGGGTGTAAAGGTATAATTGTGCTTTAGGTATACTATAAACAGATTATTGCCTGTCAGCGCCGCTACAGTTGCAGTACGGGGCGGTAATGACTGAACAATCAACTGTTTATATCACACAAGTATAATCAAAGTGTCAGAGATTGCCCAGAAAAAAACAGGATAATTTGAGTTTACATGAAAAAACGGGCAGCGGCGTTACGAAAAGGTAAGCAAAGTGACAGATAAAATTGGTTTTGGCGGGTTTTTACCGGTTCCGGCTTTCCTTCCGGAGACTGAAGTAATACCCGGCATTCCGGCTGAAGAGGTTGCCGAAATCGGCGGCAAAGGATGCCGTAGCCGTCACACCGCCAAATAAGTCAACCGGAGCACTTACCGTAAACAGTCCGGAAAACTGAGGAACGGTTACAGGAAAGGGGTTTTCATACGTGCCCTTATTCAGGCTGTACGACAGTTTGGTTTTAAATGAAAAGAAGTCAAGCACCTGTCCGGCCACCCCGATATGCCATACCGCGACCCGGTTATTATTGGAGAATTGATAGTTGGGCAGGTCGTTCCGGAGCTGGGCTGACGGGGTGATAAACGGGGTGCCGATTGTTTGCCCGAGCCTTGACCAGCCGTCGCGGTACTGAGAGTGATTAAAGTAATTGTCCTTGCCGCGCAGCAGCGGATCATTATCGATAAAGGCATTCCCTCCCTGGCTATAGGTAGAGAGGTATTCCAGGGTAATCTGCCGGATCTGAAAGCCGTCCGGATTAACGGGCGTGTGGCTGCGTACGGAAATGCCGTTCAGGCCGTCTTTCAGATTGGTGAGGTAATATAGAGAACCATCATCATAAATGCTTTGCCGGTAAATAAAAAGGGTACGGCGGCGGCTCCGGTAGGTCAATCCCACATCAATCGTACCCAGGTGGTTGCCGATCCGGTTTTCCCGGTCGAAGGTACTGATCCGGCTCGTATCAACCTGTGAACGGGTACCCAGGCTGGTGCCGGTTATGACATCAATGTAATCCCGGAATGAATTCGGCAGCTGCCCGTTCCGGATAAGCCCGTTCGGTAGCCGGTCGGTTGTGCCGCCCCATTGCACGTTGTGGTTAAAGCCGCCGAACAGCTGTAAGCGCCACGCGGGTTTTCCGATCCGGCCGTAGAGGGCTTTCTGGTGCAGCAGTGTATTTTTAACAAACCGGTTTTCTTCGAACCAGCCGTGGGCAAACAACCCTTTGATGGCAATGACACCGTTTTTAGGCCAGTATTCCGGAATGGCCAGCTGGATTTTGAGCATGGGCAGGCTGTTACCCGACCAGATATAGGAACCGGTGCCGAGGGTCGAGTCAGCCAGACCGATGATTTCCCGCCGCCTTCCCGCCCAGATTTCCCAGGCCCCCAGCCTGACTTTGACGTACGCCTCCGGCAAGACAAATTTATAATCATACCCGGCGTTGACCACACCATTGACGGCATAGCCCCAGTCGGCCCACCGGTTTCGGGCCTTGAGGCTGTCCAGTCTGGTTTTCGGTGGTTTGTGGTAATCGACCTGAATGCCTGCACGGAGGGTCATCAGTGCGTGCTCCCGCGGAACAATGCCGTATTGATTTGCCCGTAGCCAGAAGGGGATTTCCCCGGACGTGGCAAAATAAGTGCCCACTTCACCCATGAGCCGGACGGGCTTCCGCAGTTGGGCGGGCGCGGATGTTGATACCAGGAAAAAAGAAACAGCAATGTACAGTTTTCTCATAGGCAGGTCTGACCGGTTTCAATACTGATTGGTACCCAGCAAAAATGATGCAAATGGTAGACGGGAGCAGATGGAAAATGTAACGGAAAGCGGAAAACGGCCGGGAAGCCGGTAAACGGTTATTGGAAGTACATCCGTCGGATAAAAAGGTAGATTTGATCGGCAAATTTGTCGATATCGTCTATTATGGTGTGCCTGTTTCAGCTATTTTTTCTACTTTTGGTAAAAATAACCGGTTACGGAAGCCGGTTGTTTTTAAGATAAGATAAGATTAGAAAGGGACAGCCTCTCTTCACTGAAGGGAGGTTTTGTTTTTTCTGTCCCAAAAGTACAGTACTACAGACGGAATCCGGATTAAAATAAAATTAAAATAAGAGATTATATAAGAAAAGCCCGGTCGCAGGACCGGGCTTTTCTTATGAAGGAAGGAGTCAGATACCTTAGTTGAGGTAAAGCCATTTGCGGAAAAGCATCCGCTGGCGGTCGGTTGGCGCGTTGACCGGTTCAAGCCGGTAAGCCACCAGCGGGTTCTGGCCGAGGATTACCGGAAACTCCTGCACAAATCCGTTCCGGTTTACCAGTACGCGGATGGTCTGGCCTTTGGGCCGGCCGGCAAGCTGTTTGTTGAAATCGTCAACCGTTCCCGCCAGCCGGACACTGTCGATGGCAAGCAGTTCATCGCCTACGTTCAGACCCTGTTGCCAGGCCGGTGAATCGCGCCGGACACCGGCGATGGCCAGCCGCCCCCCGGCCGTACCGGGTGAAACGCCCAGAAAACCATCCTGTACCGGTGCCGCGTTGTTGACCAGCTGCAGGCCTACCGGTGCAAAAAAAGCGTTGTAATCGATCGTTTCTGTACCGTATACGTATTTACTGAAGAAATCGTCGAGTTTACGGCCGCCAATCTGTTCAAGTGCCTGTTTCAGTTCCTCGTCGGTAAAGCCGCGTTTTTGTTTTTTGTAGTACTCGTTATACATAAACCGCATCACATCGTCGAGGTTGCGTTCACCGTTTGTACTGCTGAGGATACTCAGGTTCAGTAGGGACGCCAGCACACTCCCTTTATTATAATAGGAAACCGTGCTGTTGTTCGAGTTTTCGTTCGGCCGGTAATACTTGATCCAGGCATCGTAGCTGGATTCGGCGACGGACTGCTCCCGGTTACCGGGAAGGTTTTCGATACCGTTAATGTCCGCGGCGATTACGTTGAGGTAATGTTCAGGGGTATGGAAACCTGCCCGGCGGAGGATGTAGTCTTCGTAAAAGGAGGTAAATCCTTCTGCTTCCCACAGCGAACGGGTATAGTTTTCATTTTCGTAGTCGAAGGGGCCGAGGGCGACGGGACGCAGCCTTTTGACGTTCCAGAGGTGAAAATATTCATGCGCCACCAGGGTCAGAAACCCTTTATAGTTGGTTTCGGTTGCATAGGCAACGCGGTTGGTCTGTAAGGTCGTCGAGTTCTGGTGCTCCAGCCCGCCGCCGCCCAGCGGTGTGTGGTGGACAATAAAGGTATAGTCTTTACACGGATGTTCGCCGAAGATACCGGTTGCAGTTTCGCAGATTTTCCGGTAGTCGGCGGCCAGCCGCCGTTCATCATAGACGACCTCGCCATACTGGGCTACGGTGTGCGGGACACCGGCCGCCGTAAACGAAAAGGTAGTGTGATTACCGGTTTCGACCGGTGAATCGACCAGGAGGTCAAAATTGGCCACGTCATAGGTAAAGGCACCGTTGGCGGCACGGACCAGTGGCAGGGCAACCGAAACTTTTTTCCAGCCGGAGAAGGGTACGACAGTGAGCTGAGCGGGTAATGCTTTCAGGGCGTCGTTGAAGAGAAACAGACTGGCTCCGTTCAGATACCCGTGGGATTCGTCGACAAACGATGTCCGTACGCTCAGTTCAAAGGCATAAACCCGGTAGCGGACAGTTACCTGATCGGTGGTTGTGTAAATACGCCACGCATTTTTACGGATTTTTTCGGCCCGCACCGGCTGGTTGTTACTCTGCGCGGTAAATCTTTCCACATGGCGGGCATATTCGCGGATCAGGTAAGAACCAGGAGTCCAGACCGGCATTTTCAGATCGATATAGCCGGTCTTCTGCAGGTTAACCGCCTGCGCAAAACCGGACAGCTGCATGTCCACCTCAACATAATGCGTCTGAGGCTGCGGCATAGCTACCGTATACCGGATAACGGGAGACGGAGCGGCCTTTGGGTCACCGGCCAGCAGGGGCCGGTAGCTACTAAACACCAGAATGATCGTTAAAAACAGATACTCTAACTTGTTTTTCATACGGAAAACGTAATACATTCGTTTTTTCAGCAATCAGGCTGCCCCGCACCCGTCCGCATCGGCGGAGCGTTGGCAAGGCAGCCGGTTGCCGGTTTCCCCGACCGGACTGTCCGGAGGCTGAAAAGCCCGGTGCAGGCTGTCCGGGGTAATCAATTGACATGTAGCGAATCTACAACGCTTTCCCAGGATTCACAACCCCAGCGCATCTATGCAGCGTTCCCTTTCCCGCATCTGCGGTGTTTCATTGGTCGTTACCAGTACGATCGTCACCCCCTTCGGCGTGGTGGCCCAGCGTACGCTGAGCTATACCGAAGCGGATTATAGTTACCGGAACGGCGTGGAGCTGTTCGAAAAAAATAATTACGCAGCGGCCCGTGCCGAATTCCGGCAATACCTCGACCGGCGTAAACAGACGCAGAATACCGTTGGTACGCCGGCCGCCGACCCGAATACCGTCGAGGCTGAATACTACATAACCCTGAGCAGTCTGTATATGGATGAGCCGGGGGCAGAAGTGCAGGTCGACCGGTTTGTAAAGAACCACAGCCAGCATCCGAAAGCCGGGCAGCTGTATGGTGACCTCGGTGCCTATTATTACGGGAAAGAGGATTATACCAAAGCCATCAGCTTTCTGGAAAAGGCGGTAAAGCAAAACGGGAGTTATGCGCAGATGGCAGGGTATAAATACCAGCTGGCCATCTCGTATTTCAATACCCAGGATCTTGCCCGCGCCCTGCCGCTGCTGAATCAGATTAAGACGGATGCCAGCCTGAAGGACGCGCCGGCCGCCTCGTATTATGCCGGGGTAATTAACTACCGGAATAACAGCTACAACGAAGCGGTTGCCGATTTTAAACGGGTAGAGCAGAATCCGCTCTACCAGCAGGATGTACCGAACTGGATTGCCCAGTCGTATTACCGGCAGCAGCGGTTTGATGACCTGCTGCGGTATACCGAACCGCTGCTGCGCCGGAATACGGGCGGGCAGTACGGGGATGTGGCCCTGGTTACGGCGGAGGTATATTACCAGCAAAGCCAGTATGCCCGCGCCATTCCGTATTATAAACAGTATATGGCGGCCAGAGGGGCTAAGGTGCCCGGTCCGGTGAAATTCCGCTACGGCCAGTCGCTGTTCCGGACGGCGGCCTATGCCGATGCCATTACCCAGCTCAAGCCGCTGGCAGCCGGCAAGGACACGGTGGCACAGTATGCGGCTTATACCCTCGGCATCAGTTACCTGCAGAGCCAGAATCCGTCGTATGCCCTGACCGCCTTTGATCAGGCCGGCCGGTTATCATACAGTGCCCCGATTCAGGAAGAGGCACTTTTTAACCACGCCAAGGTGCAGCTTGACATCAATAACGGCGCTGACGCCGTGAAGGAATTAAACGAGTACCTGCGTAAATACCCGAACGGGTCCTTTGAGAACGAAGCAAACGAACTGCTCACGGAGGCCTATTTCGCATCCAATAACTATCCGGTTGCCATTGCGTACATTGAAGGCTTAAAGCGCCGGACGGCAAAGATTAACGCCACCTACCAGCGGCTGACCTTTAATCAGGGCGTGAATGATTACAATGCCGAGCGGTACGAGGCTGCCATCCGTAATTTTGACAAATCGTTAACCGTTACCACCGACGCCGGTCTGCAGCAGTCGGCCCGGTTCTGGAAAGCAGAATCCTTTTCGGCCCAGAAGCAGTATGACAATGCCATCCCGCTCTATAACCAGCTGAGTAAGGCCGGCGGAGAGACCGGAGCGAAAAGCCTGTACGGGTTAGGCTATGCCTACTATAATAAAAAGGATTACAGCCGCGCGCTGACCTATTTCCGGGATTTCCTCAGTAAAAGTGCGCAGGCCAACGACCTTGCTGCCACAGATGATGCGCTGGTGCGCGTGGCGGATGCGTATCTGGCCGGTAAGCAGTATAACGAAGCGATGCGGTATTACGACATGGTGATTTCGCAGGGACGGGGTGACCGTGATTATGCCACCTATCAGAAAGGCATTATCCTGACCTATGTCGGCCGTGATCAGGAGGCGAAGGCCCAGTTTGATCAGCTTAAGCGCCAGTACCCGGGGTCACGTTTTGCCGACGATGCCGAATTTCAGGCCGCCAATGTTGATTTTGAAAAGGGAGCCTATCAGGTGGCCATCGGCGGCTTTTCGCGGCTGATCCAGCAAAAACCGAAGAGTTACCTGATTCCGGCGGCCCTGCTGAAACGGGCAATTGCCTTCAGTAACCTCGAACAGTATGATCAGGCCGTTGCCGATTACCGCCGGATCCTGAACGAATTCGGGGGCACCACCCAGGCCCAGAGTGCCTTACTGGGCCTGCAGAATACCCTGAATGATGCCGGCCGGCCGGAGGAGTTCTCGCAGGTACTGGGTGATTATAAGACGGCGAACCCGAACAGCACGGAAGTGGAGCGGGTGCAGTTTGAAAATGCCAAAAACATCTTCTTTAACGAGAAGTACGAGCAGGCGATCAAATCCTTCCTGTCGTTCATGCAGGAATATCCGGGCAGCCGCAGTACCGGCGAAGCCCGCTACTACCTGGCCGAAGCGTACCGGCAGACAAAGGATGCGCAGAACGCGCTCCGCTACTATAGTCTGGTAACCGGTTCGCCGAAATCGGATTTCAGTGTCCGGGCGGGTGTCCGGGCCGCCGAGCTGGAAACCCAGCTGAAGAACTATCCGCGGGCGGTTAAGAACTATTACTACGTGCTTGGTCTGACAGACGGTAAAAATGAGCAGGTAACGGCGATGCTGGGGCTGATGGATACCTATTATCAGTATCCGAAGCTGGATTCGGCGGCCCATTTTGCCAGGGAAATTCTCAGCATCGGCAATGTCGTGCCGGGTGCCCAGAACCGCGCCCAGCTGATGTCCGGTAAGGTGGCGCTGGCGAAGAACGACTTTAAGACCGCGCAGGCCGATTTCGAAAAAACCATTGCCCTCGCCAAGGATGTCTACGGGGCCGAGGCCAATTACCTGATCGGGGATATCCTGTTCCGGCAGAAGAAATATAAGGAGTCGATTGCGACGCTGCTTAAATTCAATGAACAGTTCAGCGATCTGGAATACTGGAAAGGAAAAGCCTTCCTGCTGATTGCGGAAAACAACGTGGCGATGAATGAACTGGTGCAGGCTAAAGGTGTGCTCCGCTCAATTATTGATAATTCACCGGAACCGTCCATTGTTGACGAAGCTAAACAGAAACTAGCCTCTCTGGAATCTAAAAACTAATCCCGCCCTGTACATTCATTATTGCCGGAAACACATATGCTGGTATTAAAAAAACATCCGATATATATCATGGCCCTTGCCTTTTCGATGGCAACGGGCCCGCTGCTGGCCCAGAACCAGCAGCCCCGTCCGCCAAAGAAAGAAGGTGAAATCGAGAATCAGGAAATCACCGTTGAGAAAAGCCGGAAGATCGAGCTGCCGCAGGCAAACCGGCTTTTCAACAAAATACCTTCACTGAAGCCGTCTGAAGAGCACCGGAAGATTACGTACGAGTTTCAGGACCGGCCGCTGACGGTAGCCGATCCGAAAACAACCCCGAACGTACTGCCCCCGTCGGTTACCCAACCCGATCAGCAGGTACCGTTCAACAACTATGTCAAGCTTGGGGCGGGGAACTACAGCTCTTTTCTCGGGGAAGCCTTTGTTGCCTCACCGAATACGTCGAATCTGGGTTGGGAGGGATCGTTCCGGCATCTGTCGTCAAATCTGGGCCCCAAAGACGGCCGCAATTCGGGACAGAGTGAAAACCGGTTCCGGCTGGCGGGGAACTATGCCCTGAATGCCCTGAAGTTTTCGGCCGAGCTGGGGTATAACCGCGATGTATACGGATTTTACGGGTATCGTCCGCGGACGGAAGCCCCGCCGCGGGACAGTATCCGCCAGCGGCTGAATACGCTCAATTTTAAGCTGGGGTTTGAAAATACCGATAATGAAACGGCCGTCGATTATTCGCTGAAAACCGGGGTGACTGTATTAAAGGATTATTACAGTGCCTCAGAGCTTGACTGGGGGACAAACTTTAATGCGTCGATGGCCATCACGGATCAGGTGTATGCCCTGCTGACGGCCGATGCCTATGTAACCCAGCGTACCGATCAGCTGGTCGATAACCGGAATCTGTTCCGGGTTACCCCGACCTTTAAATATGCCTCGCCGCTGTTTACGGCTACGGTCGGGGTCAATGCGGTGAATGAAACCGACAAGCGGTTGGGCATTAACCGGACGCAGGCGTTTCCGGTGGTTAGCGTGGATGCGGTGCCGACCGGGAACATACACTTCTTTGCCGGTATCGACGGGGACATCATGCGGAACACCCTGCGGTCGCTGCTGACAGAAAACCGCTGGCTGGCTCCGAACGTACTGCTGGCGAATACCATCAAGTCAGCCGATTTTTACGGCGGGTCAAAAGGCGAAATCGGCGGTGGTTTTACCTACGAAGGGAAAGTGTCTTATGCCACCTACCGGAACTTTTACGCTTTCAACAACAGCTGGCCGGATACCTCAAAATTCTTTGTGCTCTACGACGGCGGAACAGCGCGGGTACTGACCATCAGCGGGCAGCTGGGCTACGCCCTGAAGGATAAATTCCGGTCAACGCTGAAAGGGGAGTTCTACCGCTACGGTCTGGACCGCATGGCGATTGCCTACCACCGGCCGCGGACGACAGCCACCTGGACAAACTCGTTTATCCTCAACAGGAAGTTGTTTATTACGGCCGACCTGTATATGTATGAAGGAATTCAGGCAAAGAACTTTGTAACGAATATGACCTATCAGTTACCGGTAATCTGGGATGCAAACCTGAAGATTGATTACTTCCTTGGTAAACAGTTTGCGGCTTTTGTATCGTTGAATAACATCGCCGGCCAAAATTACCAGCGTTATTTGTATTATCCGGTTCAGGGACTTAACTTTCTGGGAGGAATCAGTTATTCTTTCTGAAGT
The DNA here is from genome assembly GCF_945952095.1 of uncultured Arsenicibacter sp. GTDB lineage: Bacteria > Bacteroidota > Bacteroidia > Cytophagales > Spirosomataceae > Arsenicibacter. The sequence continues at coordinate 18,915 of NZ_CAMFHL010000097.1, forward strand.
AACTATAAATAACGAAGTTATGACTACTGTTGGCGCCTATCTGCGAAAGCTTCTGTACCAGTACGACTGTGTGATTGTACCGGAGCTGGGTGGTTTTCTGACGAACTATCAACCGGCTACGTTTGTGGCTGGTTCGGGTCAGTTTCTGCCACCACGGAAGCGGGTAGGGTTTAATGAAGCGTTGCGGCTGGATGACGGACTGTTACTCAATTATGTGATGCTGCACGATCAGCTGACACGGGATGAGGCACAGCGGAAAATCAGTCAGTTCGTAACCGGCCTTCGTTTACAGGTGCAGGAAACCGGCCGTTTCGCTCTGGAGGGGATCGGCTTGTTTACCCTGAATGATGAAGGCAGTCTGCAGTTTGATCCTGAACTGCGTCATAACTTTTACGGAGAGGTATTCGGAATGACGGCCATTCCGGCGGTCCGGCTGACGGAAGAGGTGGTTGCCGAAACGGCATCCGTTGTGTCGCTGGGACCGGTTTTAGCGGAAGAGGTGGTAGAGCAGACGCCGTTTATGGTCGTGCATCGTCCGCAGCGGGTATATATCCGCTGGGTAGCGGCTGCGGTAGTGGTGGGTACTTTGGGGGTGCTGAGTTATTTCTCGGTGATTCAGCCGGGGCAGCCGCTGCAAAGCAGTTTTAACCCCGCGTCCGTTTTTCAGATACCGGCTGCCCTGACGAGCACCTGGAACCGGCTGACACAGGTAACGCCGGTTCAAAAGCCGGTACAGCAGCAGACGGCTCCGGTATTGACCGAACCGCAGCACTTACCGGTAATGACCGTACCTGTGGCACCGCCATCGGTTGAGCCGGCTGCAATGCCGGCGCCGGAAACCGTTCCGGCCGAACCGGTGGTGAAGACGCCTGCTACGGTAAAAGACGTTGCAGCTGTTGCAGCCGTCGCGAAGCCTGAAACACAAAAGCCTTTGCGCGCTGTTGAAAAAGCCGCACCTGCTCAGTCTGCACAAACCGTCACCGCAACAACAGAGGAAACAGGTCAACCGGCCATGCGTGAGGACCGACCTGCGTTTATCGTTGTGGCCGGTAGTTTTGCCAGCCGCCCCAATGCGGTTCGTTTCCGTAAATCGTTAATGAAGGCAGGGTATTCCGATGCATATATTATACTACCGGATCAGTCGACCCGGTTATACAAAGTTGCCGCACTTGGTTTTCCGCAGAAAGCGGAGGCTGTGGCAAGTGTCGATAGTCTCAGCAAGCTAACCGGGATTCCGGCGTGGGTAATGCGGAATTGATTCACTTGAAAACACAAGGTTGAAAAGGCAATCCGGATGGGTTGCCTTTTTTTTTATTTATATTCCTGTATTCGGACAGCGTAGCGGAAACATTGCCGTAGGGGCGACCCCACGTGGTCGCCCAAAAGATCACAGCTGACAGATTCTTATAAGTCTATCTGAAATATAAAGCATATTATATTTATAGAATATGAAGCGATTAGCAAATCACAGCGAGGAAAGTTAGGGATTAGTAGCAGTTTTTTAGCAAACATAAACCAAATTGCACCTTTTCATCGTTAGTACGCAAAACATCAACCAAGGCGCGCATGATTCGCACGGCATTTGAAAATGAAAAAGAAGTCCGGGTTGTGGCATTTGCCGGTGCATTTGCCATCAATCTGTTGTTAATCTTTATTCTGGTGTATATCCGGCTCTGGCAATCCATTCCTGATCCGCCGCCGATTCAGTTTGTTGAAGTGAATTTCGGAACCGATGCGGTCGGCAGCGGCAAGATACAGACCTATAACAAGGCGAATGATTCAAAGAATGACGTAGACGTTAAGAAGGCCGAAGACCGCCCGAATCCCAAAGTAACGACAACTCCGCGGGTGGAGAAAACTCCGGTAACGCCTGTCCCTAAGGTAGAAGAGGTTAAAACGGGCAAGACAGTTACGGAAAAGCCGGTGATTGCCAGTAAAACCGAAAGTCCGGTATCCGTTCCGGAAAAGGCAGAGCCTAAGAAAACCGAAGCCCCGAAGCCGACACCGGCCCCGCCGCGGACCGAACCGGCCAAAAAAGTGGAGACGGTTGACCCGAATGCCTTGTATAAGCGTTCGTCGGGTGGTGCAGGGTCGAACGGAACAGTCGGTCGCGGCAGCGGCGTTGGCGGTAACAATAACGGTGATGATGCAAGCGGAGTCGGTGATAAGGGCCATCCGGACGGTAAAATTGACCGCGGCCAGTTTTATGGCCAGCCGGGCGGTACCGGAAGCGGGGTTTCCTTTGACGTATCGGGCTGGTCCCTGGCGAGCCGTCCGAATGTAAATGATGATTCAGACGAGACGGGAAAGATTGTTTTTCAGCTGAAAGTAGACAGCAGCGGGGATATTGTCTCGGTACGTCAGGTACAGAGCACGGTGAGTCCGGCCGTTGTCGAAGTATACCGCAAGGCCGTGCAGCGTTTACGGCTGGTGCCGAAATCGTCTTCTGCACCGCCTGTTTCTACCGGAACGATTACATTTATTATTAAATCAAAATAAGTGGTCAGCGCAAGGTTATGGGCCCTTTCTGAGGGTTTCATGGCTACGCGCCGGCCATTTTTCTTTTTATGCAGTATCAGGAAGCAATCGACTATCTGTACAGCCGGCTGCCCGTCTTTCACCGGATCGGGCCGAAAGCCTTTAAGCCCGGTCTGCAGAATACGGAGCGGCTGTGTGAAGCGCTCGGTAATCCGCATCTGAAGTTTAAAAGTATTCATGTCGCCGGAACCAATGGAAAGGGGAGTACCTCCCATATGCTCGCGTCCATCTATCAGGCTGCCGGTTACCGGGTAGGGCTTTATACCTCGCCGCATTTAAAATCATTCACCGAGCGGATCCGTATCAACGGCCAGCCAATTCCGGAGCAGGAAGTGGCGGATTTTGTGGAGACGCATAAAGCATTAATCGAGGCGATTTCCCCTTCTTTTTTTGAGGTAACCGTCGCTATGGCGTTCGGTTGTTTTGCGCAGCATGCCGTTGACATTGCCATCATCGAAGTAGGGCTTGGCGGCCGGCTGGATTCCACCAATATTATTATTCCGCAATTATCGGTTATTACCAATATCGGGTTTGATCATACCGATATTCTGGGCGATACACTTGGCAAAATTGCGGCGGAAAAAGCAGGTATAATCAAGCCGGAAATTCCGGTAATTATTGGTGAATTGCTGCCCGAAACCGAACCGGTTTTTGCGCAGACTGCCGCCCTGAAAGATGCTCCGTTATTCAGCGCCGGCCAGTACTATTCCGTAACGGTGGAAGGTCATCTGAACGGTCGGTTACAGGTGGCTGCAGAAGCCCGTAAAACAGGATTAACCAGAAAGCTGGAGTTGGATCTGGCCGGCGATTATCAGGCACTGAATCTTCCGGCCGTGTTACTGGCTACGGACATACTGCAGGATCAGTTTCCGGTAGGAGAGGCGGCGATTACGGATGCCTTATCGTCGGTTGTGCCGCGTACCGGATTGAAGGGACGTTTTCAGATTATTCAGCAATCACCAACGATAATCATTGATACGGCGCATAACAAGCCGGGGCTGCGGGCTTTTTTTAACGCGCTGGATTCAATTCCGAAGCGGGAACTGCATATCGTTTTCGGGATGGTCGCCGATAAGGATCCGGGGGCTATGCTGGCTGAGCTGCCCCGAACGGCCCGTTATTATTTTTGTGAAGCGGATAGTCCCCGTTCACTAAAATCAACCGATTTACAAAAGGAAGCCTCCCTATTTGGGCTCAACGGAAGCGTGTTTACTGATGTTAACGAGGCAATCGGTGAAGCGATTGATAATACAGATGTAAATGACGTAATTGCCACATTAGGAAGTAATTACATTGTGTCAGAGTTAAACTGTTTATAATTGTGACTAGACGAAAATTAGAGCGATTCAGACAAAATGCCTTAAGTACAAATGTAATTGAGGCTGGAAAGGAAGTTTACAAAACTATCAAGGGTAAATGGAGAGAGAATTACTTTAGAAATGTAAATCCGATTGTACTGGAGCTTGCCTGCGGTAAAGGAGAGTACACTGTAGGGCTCGGTCAGGCCTTTCCGGAGAAAAATTTTATTGGGGTTGATATAAAAGGAGACCGTATTGCCAGAGGATCCCGGGCGGCTTCTGACCTTGGTCTGCAAAACGTTGCCTTTCTGCGAACCGATATTCAATACCTGACGGAATTTTTTGAAGACCTAGAGGTAGACGAGGTCTGGATAACGTTTCCGGACCCGCAGCCGAGAGATAAGCAGGAAAAGCACCGGTTGACTCATCCGCGGTTTCTTGAACGCTATAAACAGATTCTGAAGCCCGGCGGAACACTACATTTAAAAACGGATAATCTGCCGTTTTTCGATTACTCACTGGAAACCCTTCCACAGCATGGTTTTACGGATCTGGTATGGACGAAAGACCTGTATACATCGCCGATGAATCTGATTCATCTGGGCATTAAAACGAAATACGAAGGTATATTCACGGAGAAGGGATTTTTAATTAATTATTTACAATGTAAAAAGGGTGCAAGCAATTAAGCTTACACCCTTTTAAAGG
>NZ_CAMFHL010000098.1 GCF_945952095.1 uncultured Arsenicibacter sp.
TCCGAATTGCTTTCACTCACTTATGGAATCAAAATTCGGGATGACTCATGTTTCAGGTTATTTTATGAGTTCTTTCCGTTTCAGGATTGTTTCCAGGAATTTAAGGTCATGCTCGCTGTTGAAAATGCTGAAAGGCCAGTAGATGAACTGGGCTTTAGACAGTCCGCGGGTTACGGTTCTGGCAAACCAGTTAGCTTTCACATTTTTCAGCGCCTGTTCGTTGTCGAGGAACACAATGTAGGCGTCCTTATCCTTGACCACATCCTTGATCTGATCCCATTTCAGTAAACCGCCTTCCTTTGCGTTGATACGCATTAGAATCTGCCGGCTGTCGATCTCATAAATGTATTTGTCGAAAAGCGGCTTGCTCTGCTCCATCTGGGAGATACCGGTAATTTGCACGGCCCAGAAAAGAACATACAGGATAGTCAGCAGGAGGATAACGATGTAGATCCAGATGTTCGGATAAATACCTGTAATACCCAGGATCGCGTTTACCAAAATCAAACCGAGCGGGATAAAACCCCATTTCCAGTTATCTTTCACCCAGAGGCGAAGCGCTATGTTGATATACGTCTTTTGGTCGATCGCGTATTTTTTTGTTTTAACAATCATAGTACCTTAAAATGAAGGCACAAAGATAAAGCGATTTATGGTTTCGGAGGTATGACGATCCGGCTCTGCGGCAGGGTTTTTTTGTTTTCATTTGTTCTTGCGTACATGCAGCGTATTGATCACCAGCTGGCGACGGGCATCCTGACGCATCAGAACATATATCGAAAAGGCCTGATCCTGGGTTTCGTAAATACCGGTGCTGTAGCGCAGCTTTGTTGTATTCCCCTGATAAATGTACTGGAAACGACGCGGCGGGTGCTTCCGGAAAAACGACTGAAGGATCAGCTCGGCATGGTTGGCCGATACAGAAGGGAAATCAACTGTCTCAGATTCAATGACTAATTCAATCTGTTTGTCGAACAGCATGGAGAGCTGATGGGCCTGTCCTTTCTGGAGTGACTGTTTTAAGAGTTCAACGGTATTGCTGTCTGATGAATTACCAAGGGTAACAGTAAGAAACAACAGCGCGATAAAAGCTGTGTAACACTTTTTTGCAATACGGTTCATAAACGATACAAATTAATACTGGTTTGCTTTAGTGATATATCAAATAATAGTCAGTGTTACTACTAATTTGAAAATTATCATTTGATATACACTTCTGCTCGGCGAAAATTGTGCCAAAGGCTGTATCGTTTACGAGGATATTTTTTAGAATTTTGCGTCTCTGCACAGCCGGAGAGAAAAAACGCCGCTTTTTCCGGGGAAATTTCAGGCCCGGGATAAGCTAAACAAATTAAGAAATGACTACTTCTGCGCAATTGATATTAACAGCAGAGCAGCTTCGTCAGAAGATCCGGCGAATTGCTTTTCAGATTTACGAGAACAATTTTGAGGAATCTACCCTGGTGCTGGCCGGTATTTCGGGCGAAGGCTATGTATTTGCCCGCCGTTTGCAGGAAGCACTGGCCCATATTGCCCCTTTTGAGGTGTCGTTGTTACGGATCGATCTGGATAAGCAGCAGCGTGCCCAACCGTCGGTACAGCTGAGCGAAACGGCTGTTACGTTGGCGGATAAGGTGGTTATTGTGGTTGATGATGTTCTGAATACCGGCCGGACATTAACGTTTAGCCTGCAGCCGTTTCTGACCACTCCGGTACGGAAATTGCAGGTAGCCGTGCTCGTTGACCGGAACCACCCGCTTTATCCCGTTGCGGCTGATTACAAAGGGTATGCCTTAAGTACAACGCTTGCTGAACACGTGCAGGTGGTGCTGAGTGATACCGAACAGGAAGGCGTATATCTGCTATAAAACAGCATACAGGTAAATCCGCCAGTACGATGTACTGTCATTTAGTACCCGAACCAGTTTCAGGTGGTTCATTGCTGCGTTCCGGATGGGTATACCGGCAATCAGGTAGCGTCCGCCCAGCTCGCGGAAGGCCTGCATGTTGAGCGCAAGCGTATTAACCTGCCGTTTACTGGTTTTCCCGCACAAAAATGCAGACTCATTCATGCCGAGTTCGGCCACGTAGGTGTAGCACCGGCAGGCGTAGGCATCGTAGTACGTGCGGATGCGGGGAGCCTTGTCCAGTTCGGCGGCAATTACCTTCCGGAAGGCATGCTTGTAGCTGAGCAGATAATTATTCTGGTAGCTGTCGAGGGCATAAAAACCGTTGTAAAGCGAAACCGCCGGACTGATGCCGATACTGGCCACCCGGTACGCGGATTGCGGCTGCTGAATATAATCCCGGAGCCGGGCAAACTGGTCTGTGGCGTAAAACGACCGGTACGATATGGCACCCGGCGTTGGCAACCGGAGTAATGTACGCAGGTTTACCCGCCACTCCCGGTTGGCATCAACCATAACTGCGGCCTGACCCAGCACCAGGGCATACAGGAACCAGCGCGGCTGCCGGATAACCCGCAGGGCCATTGCAAAAAGGCACAGCCAGATGACGGGCAATAGAAAATAAAACCGGTCAAACTGAAATGACTGGAGCAGATTGCCCTTCCCCAGCCAGATCGCCGGAAAGCGGTAAAACCCGCTGAAAAGACAAATGCCGATGATTAGCAGCAGGTATGCCGTCAGTTGCCGAAGTGCTTTAAAGTCCTTATAGAGAAAGGCATAGGTCGCGGCCACCACCACCGTACCCCGTATCCATCTGGTTGAATAGCCCCCGCAATGGTACTGAATATCGCTGAACAGCTGTACGCTCTTGCCCCAGCTGTGGACGAATGTTTTGGGTAGCAGCCGGGCATAATCGTATTCGGTGCGGTGCGACACATACAGTTTGGCGGCGAAGGAATAAATCATCTGCCATTCGCTGAGACCGTACCCTAGGCCCAGCAGCACAAGGGCAAGTAATGACGCAACATGAAACCGGCGTTGTACACTCATAAAATAGAGGGCCAGTGCACCCAGAGCAATGACAATGAACAGCCCCGCCCACACCAGAAAGGAGTAAAACGGGAAAAAGGCGATGATGAGCCAGTCTTTCCAGGTTTGCCGGTCCCGGGCAATGTTGAGAAATGCATACAGCAGCAAGGGCTGGCCACTCACCGAAATGCCATGGACGACATAGCCCGGCACGATGGCAAAACAAACCGCAATCCCGGTCCGGATAGCCGCCCACGCGGGGCTCGGCAGCAGGTACCGGCGTAGTAACAGCCACATGCCGACAAAACCGGTCAGGCGGATCAGCACCAGATTGACGACGTAGGCAGTATAGGAGGGCAGAAAGTAAAACAACACCACTTCCAGATTCAGGCCTGACCGCAGGGCTGCGCGCGGAATGCCGTTCATCATGTTGGGCACAATCGCCATCGGATCCATGGCAAAGGCAGTCCGGGAAATTTTCAGAATGTGCAGATAGAGGAAATCACTGTCGAGGTTGTCGTGAATTGTTACATATGCATCCTCACCGAGCAGCAGGTAAGGTAAAAAATAAAGGCCCAGGAGGGCCAGTGCAATCATAAAATACGTTTTTTCGGACCGGAACATTATTCTAATAAAACCAGCAGATCTTCTTTTGTCAGCGATTTTACGAAACTTTCTTCAGTTGTAATTAAATCACTCGCCAATTTCTGTTTCGACCGCTGTAATGCCAGAATTTTTTCCTCAACGGAATTCTTTGTGATGAATTTGTAAGTAAACACTGTTTTCTGCTGCCCGATGCGGTGCGCGCGGTCAACAGCCTGGGCCTCGCTGGCAGGGTTCCACCACGGGTCAAGGATAAAGACATAGTCGGCGGCGGTCAGGTTGTGGCCCTGTCCGCCCGCTTTGAGCGAAATCAGAAACAGCTTGATGCTTTCGTCTTTCTGGAAGAGTTCGATCTGAGATTTCCGGTCGGAGGTTGAGCCGTCCAGGTAAGCATACCGGATCTTTTTTTCCTTCAGGTATTGCTGAAAAACGTTCAGGTGTTTAATGAACTGGCTGAAAATAAGGATTTTGTGTCCTTCTGCCATCGCAATTTCCATCCGCATCAATACATCGGAGAGCTTACCGGAGTCGCCCTCGTAGGCTTCGTCGATCAGGCGCGGGTGGTTGGCAATCTGACGCAGTTTGGTCAGGCCCTGCAACACCACCATCTGCGATTTGGCCATACCATCTTCCTCGATCCGTTCCAGAATCAGGTTGCGGTAATACGACTTGGCTTCCTCGTACTGCTGCTCCTGTTCCGGCGTCATCTCGCAGAACAGCACACTTTCGACCTTTTCGGGCAAGTCCGTGGCCACCTGCCGTTTGTTGCGCCGGAGCATAAACGGCTTGATGATGGTATACAACCGCTGTGTTTTCTGTTCGTCGCTGCGCTTCTCAATCGGAATCTGGAACTCATTCCGGAAGAACGTCTGATTGCCCAACAGTCCGGGGTTGATAAAGGTCATCTGCGACCACAAATCCATCGTACTGTTTTCCAGCGGGGTGCCGGTCAGGATGAGCCGGTGTGCCGCATTGAGCTGCATCACTGCTTTGGTAATGTGCGAAGACGGATTCTTAATCGCCTGCGATTCGTCGAGAATGACATAATTGAACCTGTAGGTTTTCAGTATGTCAATATCGATACGGACAATACCGTAAGAGCTCAGAATCAGGTCATAGCCGTCGAACTGGGCCGTATTTTTATCGCGGTAGGTTCCGGTATAGAGCATCACCCGCAGGTCGGGCGTAAACTTACGGGCTTCCAGCTCCCAGTTGTAGAGCAGCGAAGTAGGCATGACCAGCAGCGTAGGTTCCTGCGCGCCCAGTTCTTTCTGCTGTTGCAGCATGGCCAGGGTCATAACGGTTTTGCCCAGACCCATGTCATCGGCCAGGCAACCGCCGAACTGAAACTGCCGCAGAAAGTGCATCCAGTCATAGCCGGCCTTCTGGTAGGGGCGCAGGGTGCCTTTGAAACCGGCAGGCATCGGATAACTGTCGATCGACTCAAAATCGCGGAGGCCTTCCAGCCGCCGGCTCATCACGGCCGATGCCAGGCTGTCTTCTTCCAGTTGCTGTACCAGGGCCAGGTGGTGTTTGCGCAGAATCAGCTGATCCTGATCAAGCTGGTCGTTTTCCAGAAATGAAAACAGCTCAGAGTAGCGCGTAAACCAGACTTCCGGGATGACCGCTATTTCACCGTTCGGTAGGGCAAACTCCCGCTTTTTATTCAGAATGAGCGACCGGAGCTTCACAAACGGGATCTCAAATTCCCCGAACCGGACATTGGCGTAAATGTCGAACCAGTCGTTGCTCTCGCGGATCGTTACGTCGATCGAGGAATAGCCGAGGAAGTATCGTTTTGCATCGTCGGCACTCTGGCGGAGCACAAAGCCGTTATCTGTCAGAAACGACTGGTTGCCGGACAACCAGCTGAAGGCTTCGGCTTTGGGCAGTGACAACCGCCCCTGCCGAAGGTCCAGGCCATTGCTGTGAAGCTCGTTAAGCCGGTTCCGTTCGGTGCGCAGATCGCGGCGGATTTTATGAAACAGGTACTCATCGCCTTTTTTTTCCAGACTGACGTTGGACTGAGTCGAGAAGCTGTCGAACCGGAACGTGAAGTTGCCGTACTGAAACGCCAGATCAAACATAATCCGGCTATCGTCGTCATCGTCATCAGCCACGGCGGTGGCTGATTGGTTAAAAAGCGTCAGCGAAGCGGTCTGGCTGGTTGTCCGGTGTTCGGCCAGGGTAATGATTGGCACCGGTTCCATGGCCTCGCTCCGGATTTCAAAGCCTTTGGCAAACACATCGTAGTTCGCAATCAGGGGTACGACAAACTTGCTGTAGTACTGATCCTCAATATTTTTCGGGATAACGATATGGTTCTTGTTCAGAAATGGCCGCAGCTTTTTGCCGTCGACATTCTGCGCAAAGTGGTACAGCTTTTTATCGATGAGCATCCAGGCGGGGTCGTCGCACAGGAGCATGGCATTTCTGAACTGAAACTGCACGCGTTCGCCGTTATGCCGGATAATCGGGAAATAATGGGTCGCGTCGGGATTCCGGACAAAGTGAAAATGTACCCGTGCCGGTTCATCGACCCATTCGACGGGCATCCAGGCCGGATTGCTGTCGGAGCCCATGATGTAGAGCGGTTTGCCCGGCAGCCGTTCCAGAATCCGCGCCTTTATTTGTTCGAGGTATCCGGCAATGGCTTCCTGAATTACTTTGTCGCCTTTTTGCGGATCGTAGAGTTTCAGGAAGAAGTCAACAGAGGGTAATTTGCGGGTATTATATTTCTTAACAATTGTATCTTGCTGAATCGCATCAATGAGACGGATCAGTTCAAAGTCGCGTTCGTCGAGGCCTTTGGCAAACTCTCCGGCGTTCTGACTCGACAGCGTCTGGTTGAGCAGCGTCAGTTCGCCTTTGGAGTTGCGTTGTACCACAAAGGCTTCGATCAGGTAGCCCAGGAATTCGTGTTCGAGCAACGAATACACGAGTTGAAAGGGTTGGGTTGGCGAAACTTTCATGGTCTATGCGGTATTAGGATAGATCGCTTACAAGACCAAACCGGTCTGAAGGAAGTGAAACAAAAAAGCAGTTTATAACGCCGGAATCAGGCTATTTTGCAATAGGAACGGTTTCAAATATACGACTCCGGTCCAGAAACTCCAACCTTGCTCCGGCAGAAAGGGATTTTTTTATTGCCTGCCGGCGTTGGGTAAACATAGTTGCCAGATTATGCTTTTTGACGATACCTACCGAACCATTGCCAGACCCGCCGAAGGACTTTTCCGCGACAAAGGCAGTAAGTTTTTAGCGTTTGCCTATCCTGTCCGCAGTGAAAGTGAGGCGAAAACCTACCTGGATGCCCTGCGTAAAGTGCACCCTAAAGCCAATCACCATTGCTATGCCTACCGGTTGGGTCTGGACAAAAATAACTACCGTGCCAGCGACGACGGCGAACCCGGTGGTACGGCAGGCCGCCCGATTCTGAACACGCTGTATTCGCATGAGCTAACCAACATTCTGGTTGTGGTTGTCCGGTATTTTGGCGGAACCCTGCTGGGTGTTCCCGGCCTGATTAATGCCTATAAATCGTCGACGGTTGAGGTGCTGTCGGTCGCCGAAGTAATTGAGAAAACCGTAAACGAGCGTTACCGGATTGTCTTTGGTTTCGAACGGATGAACGATGTCATGAAAATTGTCAAAGACATGCAGCTGACGGTACTGGGCCAGACGTACGACAACGAATGTACCCTGCGGATTGAGCTCCGGAAGTCGCTGGTGAATCAGGTGCTCGGGCGTTTCGAAAAACTGGACGACGTTACAACCGGGTGGATTGATGAATGAATAATGTATAATGGTTAATGAATAATGTTAATCGATGACCCGGGCATCATTATTCATTTCACATTGTCCATCACTCATTGTCTATTCTCCATTGTTCATTTTATATTATTCATTACAGAATATGCATATTACGATAAACCCGACAACGGCGGATACCTGGATTGTACCGCTGGTGCAGACCGATACACTGGCTGCCGCGCTGGAGGAGATTGCTGCTGAAACAGGGCTCTCTGCCGAGCGGTTGCAACAGGATTTTAAAGGTGATGCCAAAGAAGCCTTACCGCTTTATATGCCGGACGGGCAGAAAACCTATCTGCTTGGCCTCGGTAAATCGCCCGAAACGATGGACTGGCTGAAAACCTTCCGCGAGTTTTTCTTCCGGAATAAGGCCAAATTACCGGCTACGATAAGCATCGACCTGACCGGTTTTGGCAGCGATGTGGTCGAAGCGGTGGTTCTGGGAGTTCGGGCCGGCGGGTATGACCTGCGGCTTTACCAGACCGATAAGGGCGATGCGCCGGTGTTTTACAGCGAAGCCGGTACGTTAGGCATCCGCGTTGATGAGTCGGCAGAGTCTACTACAAAAACTGCCGTTGACCGGGCAGAAGCCATTGCTCAGACACGGCACGAAATGCTTGATCTGATGAATGCGCCGGCCAACTACAAAAATCCGCAGACGCTGGCCGACTGGGCGCTGGCGTCGGGCCGGAAACACGGGTATGCCGTTACGGTTTTTGATAAGGCAGCTATTGAGCAGCACAGGATGCATGCCCTGCTGAGTGTCAATAAGGGTAGTGACTTACCACCGGCGTTCATTATCATGGAGTATAAGCCGGCCGGTGTCGATAATGCCCGGAAGGTTGGGCTGGTCGGTAAAGGCATTACGTTCGACACGGGCGGGATTTCCATCAAACCGTCGGCCAGCATGCACCTCATGAAGAGCGACATGGGTGGGGCGGCGGCCGTGCTCGGAACGGTAGAAGCGGCGGCTAAGCTGAAACTGCCCGTGCACCTGATCGGTATTATTCCGACGACGGAAAATATGGTCGATGGCAGTGCGATGAAGCCGGGCGATGTGATCGGCTCCTATATCGGCAAGACCATTGAAGTGATTGATACCGATGCAGAAGGCCGGTTGATTCTGGCGGATGGCATTGGCTACATGGTCCGCAATTTTCAGCCCGATGTGCTGATTGACCTGGCGACCCTGACCGGTAGTGTAATCGGTACGTTCGGCTACCATGCCGCAGGTATGTTCACGCAGAACGATGCCCTGGCCGCCGAACTGGCACAGGCTGCTGACCGGACGGGCGAGCGGGTGTGGCGGTTGCCGTTATGGGATGTTTACAAGGAAGATATCAAGTCGGATGTGGCCGATCTGCGTAATTACAGCGGCAAGCCGTTTGCCGGTGCCATCAGTGCCGCGAAGTTTCTGGAGGTATTCACCGAAGGGCATACCGCCTGGGCCCACCTCGACATTGCCGGTACGGCGTTCTCCGACAACGAATTCGGCGCCCAGAAAAACGCCAGCGGCTACGGCATCCGGTTACTGATTGACTGGCTGGAGGGAATTACAGGTTAAGAACTGCACCTATGATTGAGTTAAACCCGCGCGGTCTTATTACGCCTAATTACAATATACCTGCTACGATGACGGAACTGGAAAACCTGTTCGTAAAGGGACCCGAATCACCCAAACGTTATCAGCTTTTTGACTGTTATAAACGATATACAGAAAGTCTGGCAACCATATTGGCCGGTGACCATTTTGTGCAGTGGGTAGATGGCAGTTTTACAACCAGAGAACCTAATCCTGGTGATATAGACGTAGTAAGTTTTATTAACTTTGATAGTGTCGAGCGTTCTGCAAAAGAGTTACAGTCATTTAAGTACCCTGACTCTTTATTACATGGAGTAGATGCTTACATTGTAAAAGTTTATCCGAAAGACCATCGGTTATTTGCGCTTTATGCAGGTGATCGGGCATATTGGATGGATAAGTTCAGTAAAACGACTCGTAATAAGCGAGGTATTGTTTATCCGAAGGGCTTTTTAGAAATTACTATTTCCGGTAGCTAATGAAAAATGCGCGGGTTCTAAAGCTGTATGATTTAATACAGGAATTAAAAAAGACAGAGGAGGTTATAGCGTTGCATCGGAGTTTATCAGAGGATACGTTTATGATCGGGCAATACAGCGCTGTGAAAGATCAGCTGTTTGCCAGAATTTTGTCTGAATTAACTAGTCCACAACTGGCTTCCGCTGTAAGTTATCAGCTTATCAGACAGTTGATTGAGAGTTTTTATCAGCCTCTGGCGGATGATATGCCCACAAAAAGTATTGATCAGGAATTGTTAGAATTAAAAGCGCTTGCTCTGGCTGCCTGATGCTAAAAAGGCGCGGTGATTGCCGCGCCTTTTTAGTTGATATTTAGTAGTAGCCTACTCATTATAAACCGCCTGCAACAACGTCTGGCCGACGGCTTTCAGCGTGTTGCGGTCAATGTTACTCATGTCGTCATTATCGGTATGCCAGGCCGGAAAAAAGGCACCGGTCAGCACATTGGTATGAATAATGTCGATCATCGGGATTTTAGCGATAATATTCGGGGCAATGTGGTCGTCGGTAATGGCGCTGCCTGATTGATCTACGAAATACTGGCTGTAGCCCAGCTGACTGGCTGTCTGCCAGATGGTCGTTACCACACTTGGGGCAAGCTCCACCGAATACCCTTCTCTGGCGAACGTAGCCCCTTTGGCACCAACCATGTCGAGCAAAACACCGTAATACGCCGAGTAGCCGGGCTTGTGCGGATTACGCGCCCAGTAGCGGGAGCCCAGACAAAACCCTACGAAATCGACATTCGGGCTTTCTTTCTCGGTATCGCCGCTGGCCTTTTCGCCGTTACCCCAGTCTTCAGCATCGAAGAAAATCAGATCGACACCGACCGTTGGTTTGTCTTTAGCCTGCTGAATGGCACGGGCCATTTCCAGCAAAACGCCTACACCGCTGGCACCATCATTGGCAGCGGGCACCGGTTTTTTCTGATCGGCCACAACGCTGTCCTGATCGGCATGCGGGCGGCTGTCCCAGTGCGAGGCCAGCAGAATGCGCTTGGTGGCCTGCGGATTCAGGCTGCCGATGATGTTACGCGCATTCAGCTTTTTGCCGTCCCAGGTAGTCGCCACAAACGACTGTACGGTCACCTCAAAGCCAAACTGCTTCAGCTTCGCAATCATGTAATCCCCGGCCTTCTGGTGGGCCGGTGTATTGGGCACACGCGGCCCGAACGCGACCTGCTGCTCAATATATTGGTAAGCCGAATCGGCATTGAACGCCGGTGCCGGTGTCTGTGTCGTTTGCGTCTGACCTTCCGATTGAGACTGCTGCTTGCTGTTACAGGCAGCGATGAACAGGCTTGCACCCAGAAACAAGCTGAGTGCTATAGAAAAAGAGCGTTGTTGCATGAAAAAAAATGTTGTGTCAGCAATGCGGGAATGAGCATTTGTGTTGTTTACGCAACGGCATAACCAGAAAGCGCGCGTTTATAAGGTGGCTGAAAGCCGAGGACAATATCCGACTTTGCAACGCCGCGGCTTTCAAGCTGACTAACCAGATCAAAATCGGTTGCGTCTTCCTGAACCCAGATTTTACCGTCCCGGATGTCAACGTGAAATACGGGATAATAAACACGTTTTCCGTTTTCCCAGCCAATGGTTAAAATCTGATAATGATCCCGTTCAGTATCCAGAATCAATTGTTCCTCTATCTGATTTTCGCCAATCGTTAACGAAGGGGTATTGGCATAGAAGGTAAGTACCTCAATGATTGCATGCCGGTATTTGCTCAACGTGTTATCCATTCTACAACTCGTTTTGTCAATGCATCAAAAACAAGGAGCGATATCGCATCACTTTCAAGAATTTCAGCAATCAAAGACTTTTGTAAAAATGACTGATAGATATCGTTATCGACTGCCAGATAAAGTTTTCTCGGGTTAACATCTTTATTCAATACTTCCCGATAAACATCATACTGTCCTTTGGCAAGATAAAGGGCATTGCGCCTGGATTTGCTAAGAAAGCTTTTCACCTCAACGGCAATGCTCTCCAGTCCTCGTTGGGCTACCAATACCTGCTCCGCTGCTAAATCAATTTCAAGACGTAAACCGCCTGCTTTCAGGATCAACGGGTCATGCGTAATGACCCAGCCATCAGCTTCAAGCGCATCCCTGACAATTTGATGGAATAAATCACGCGCCATGACTTACTCCTCGTAGGCCCAGTCGATCCGGTGTTTCATATCCTTAATCACCAGCCCCTGCTGCTTGAAATAAGAACGAACTTCGTCAATCTTATCGTATTGCTTCTGCTCTTTGTACTGCCGGTACAGCACCAGCATGCCTTCGACTACACCATTGCCTTCGCTCTTTTCCTCTTTCAGGCCAAGAGCATCTTCAATAAAGGTAACGAACGATTCTTTCAGCAGCGTAAAGACTTCTTCGCCCAGCGCTGCCGGCTGCAGCTGATTCATGTACAGCATGTTGACGTACTTCAGCATGTTGAACAGGTTGGCGAGCGCTACCGCCGTATTCAGGTCGTCGTTCATGGCATCGTAGAAACCCTGAACGGATTTGCGGATGTCCTCCTGCTTTTTCGGATCGGCAGCTACCTCATCACCGGCGTTGTAGGTCAGTGTTTTCACCACCCTAAGGCCGTTGACCAGACGTTTGTAGCCTTTCTGCGCGGCTTTGAGCGCCTCGTTCGAGAAGTCGAGCGTACTGCGGTAGTGCGATTGCAACATGAAGAAGCGCACCGTCATCGGTGAGTAAGCCTGCTCCAGCAGCGGGTGGCTGCCCGCAAACAGTTCGGCCGGCAGGAACGAGTTACCCAGCGATTTCGACATTTTCTGGCCGTTGACGGTCAGCATGTTCGAGTGCATCCAGTACCGGACCGGCTCCCGGCCATTGAGGCCGCTGCCCTGCGCAATTTCGCATTCGTGGTGCGGGAATTTAAGGTCCATCCCGCCGCCGTGAATGTCAAACTGAGTGCCCAGGTATTTGGTGCTCATGCAGGTACATTCCAGGTGCCAGCCCGGGAAGCCGTTGCCCCACGGCGACGGCCACCGCATAATGTGTTCGGGGGAGGCGTTTTTCCAGATGGCAAAATCCAGTGGATTCCGCTTCTCCGACTGCCCGTCGAGCTCGCGGGTTTCGTTCAGCAGGTCATCCAGAATCCGGCCCGAGAGCTTGCCGTAGTTGCCGCCCTTCTGGTTATACGACTGAATATCAAAATATACTGATCCGTTCGATTCATACGCCAGTCCCTGATCAATCAGCTGGCTGACCGCTTCGATCTGCTCAACCATGTGGCCGGTTGCGGTCGGCTCAATGCTGGGCGACAGCGCGTTGAACGTTTCCATAACCTTGTGGAAATCGTTGGTATACCGCTGCACAATCTCCATCGGTTCCAGCTTCTCCAGCTTGGCCATCCGCCCGATTTTATCTTCGCCCTCGTCACCGTCGCCGACCAGGTGGCCGACATCCGTCAGGTTACGTACGTAGCGGACTTTGTAGCCGATATGCGTCAGGTAACGGAACAGCGTATCGAAGGTCAGAAACGTCCGGACATTGCCTAAGTGCACATAATTATATACGGTCGGGCCGCAGACATACATACCGACATACGGGGCATTAATCGGCTCGAACAGGTCTTTTTGGCGGGTAAGCGTATTGTAAAGCTTCAGTGGCTGCATTATCTCTTACTGGTTTGCGTTCCGATGGCTATAAAACTCCCGTTATGCCGGAAAAGTGCGGTTTACGGAGAGCATTCCGTCACCGGAACGGCTCATTTTAACTGGTTGCGAAGTTACAGAATGTTAGTCTTAAAACGCTACCCTTCCGACTTTTCCGTATTTTTGCCGGTCTATTGGCCAAAAGATCCGTTTTTCTTCGTTTTATGCAACTTGTTGAAGTAGGTACAAATGCTGATTATCAGCGGGAATTTATCATGTTTCCGGTCCGGTTATATCAAAACGATCCTAAATGGACACGGCCGCTCGATAATGACGTTGCCGATGTCTTTGATCCCGAAAAAAACAAGTTTTTCCGGAACGGCGAATGCACCCGCTGGCTGTTGCTGAATGAGGCAAAGGAAACCATCGGGCGGGTTGCTGCCTTCATTAACCGGAAAACGGCTACTGTAGGCAATGACCAGCCAACCGGCGGCATGGGCTTTTTTGAGTGTATTGACGATCAGCAGGCAGCGGACCTGCTATTTGATACCTGCAAAAACTGGCTGGCTGAACGCGGTATGGAGGCCATGGACGGGCCGATCAACTTCGGGGAACGCGACCGCTGGTGGGGCGCCCTCGCCGAAGGCTACGACAGGGAACCCAACTATGGCATGCCCTACACCAAACCGTATTATATCCGGCTCTTTGAGCAGTACGGTTTTCAGGAATATTACCAGCAGCATACCTATTACATGCCGCTGGATGAGCAGGGCGTACGCAATGCGCTCCATCCGACGGTTTTTGAGCGGGCCAACCGGATTCTCAATGATCCGTCATTTACGTTCGAGCATATCCGGAAAGCTCAGCTGGCTAAATATGCCGAAGACTTCCGGTCTATCTATAACCAGGCCTGGTCGAATAACCTCAATGCCGGCGAAATGACCAAAGAACGGGCCCTCGCCCTGATGGAGCGTATGAAGCCGATTCTGGATGAAAAACTGATGTGGTTTGGTTACCACGGTCCTGAAAAAGAGCCGGTTGCTTTTTTCATCATGCTGCCGGAGCTGACTCATTACTTTAAGCGCATGAACGGGAAACTTGACCTGATCGGGAAGCTTAAATTCCTGTATCATAAAGTGATGCGTACCAATAAACAGGCATTTGGTGTTATTTTTGGCGTAATCCCGTCCTTTCAGGGCCGGGGCGTTGAATCGGCCATTGCCATTGCGTTTCCGACGGAAGCGTGGAAAACCAAAGGATTTCAGTATGAGCACCTGGAACTGAACTGGATCGGGGATTTTAATCCGAAAATGCAGCGCTATGCCAAACTGCTGGGCGCCACCATTGCCAAGCGGCATATCACGTTCCGGTATCTGTTCGACCGGACCAAACCCTTTAAACGGCATCCGAACATTTAAGCGGGTTGTCCGGAATAAACAAACGTTGAAACTATACTAAATTATAGCACTAATAATGAGTCTGTTAACTGTCGGCTCCGTCGCATTTGATGCATTGGAGACTCCATTTGGCAAAACCGATAAAATCATCGGGGGAGCCGCCACATATATTACCCTGTCGGCGTCGTATTTCACGAAGGCAAACAACCTGGTTGCGGTCGTGGGCGATGACTTTCCGCAGAGCATGATCGACATTTTTAAAGATCACGGCATCAACACGGAAGGACTGGAAATCCGCCAGGGCGAAAAAACGTTTTTCTGGTCGGGTAAGTACCACAACGACATGAACAGCCGCGACACCGTAGAGGTGCAGCTGAACGTGATGGGCGACTTTAATCCGGTAATTCCGGATGCGTACCAGAACTGCGAATACCTGATGCTGGGCAACACGGCCCCGGCGGTGCAGCGGATGGTAATTGAGCGGCTGACAACGCGGCCGAAACTGGTCGTGCTCGACACGATGAACCTCTGGATCGACATTGCCAACGACGATCTGAAGGGCCTTTTGCCGCTGGTGGACGTGCTGGTGCTGAACGATGAAGAAGCGCGGATGCTGACCGGCGACTATGCGCTGGTACGGGCGGCGGCCACGATCCGGGCGATGGGACCGAAAACGGTGATTATCAAGAAAGGCGAGCATGGTGCGTTGTTGTTCCAGGACGAACACATCTTCTATGCCCCGGCTTTGCCGCTGGCCGAAGTCTTTGATCCGACCGGAGCGGGGGATACGTTCGCCGGTGGTTTTATTGGTTACCTGGCCAAAACCGGTGATCTGTCGTTCGATAACATGAAGCGGGCCGTGATCTACGGATCGGCCATGGCGTCGTTCTGCGTAGAGAAATTCGGCGCCGAGCGGATGCTGAACCTGAGTCAGGACGAGATTTACGACCGTGTGAAGCAGTTTGTCCGCCTGTCGGCGTTCAGCGTTGAGCTATAAGTAAGCGGTTGTCACGATAGCAGGGGCGGTACAGGAGACATTATGTTCCTGTATCGCCCCTGATTTGTTAGAGACCGGCGAAAACTTCAGGTGGTGAAAACATCTGTCATGTGGCCGGATGACGGTGGTCATCCCCTGATAATCTGGTAGCTGTACCTTTACAACAGATTAACCAGCACAGCAGAGAGGGTGCTTTACATCATCATGAAAACAATTCTGGTTCCGGTCGATTTTTCGGAAAATGCCGCTAACGCCCTGCATTTTGCCATTCGCCTGTCGCAAAAACTTCAGGCGAACCTTGTTCTCTTTCACTCATTTCATACGTTTCATGTCAATCCCTACGGGTCTGCCAGGGCACTGGATGACGAGATGCGCGGCGGAAAGCAGTATGCCGATGAGCAGCTACGGCAATTCTACCTGAAGGCAGGCGGCGATCCCCTCCATACGCCTGCGTTAATCAGCAGTTCCAACGAGCTGCGCGACGAAATCATGCAGCTGGTTACGGATAAACACATCGACCTGATCGTGATGGGGACGCAGGGGGCAGGCAGTAAGCTGGAAGGCATGCTGTTTGGCACCAACACCGCCTGGGTAATCGAAAAGGCGCCCTGTCCGGTCATTGCCATTCCGGAACGCCTGCATCTGGATACGCTGAGTGAGATTGTGTACGCCACTGACTACCTGCCGGGCGATGTCGTGAATCTGGGTTTGCTGGCTCCGGTCGCGGCCCTGTTCAACGCCCACATTACGGTCATTCACGTGGCGAAAGACGAGTCGTGGGCGGCTGTGCAGGCATTGGCGGCGTTTGAACAGCAGGTCATGGCCAACACGGATTTTAGGGATATCAGCTTCCGGTTATGGAAAGGCAACGGCGTGGAACGGAGCCTTGACCAGTACCTGGAAACCAACCATGTGGATTTACTGGTGATGACAGCCCATCAGCGCACTGCGACGGAAAAACTGTTCGGCAAAAGCATGACCAAAGCCATGACGCTGCACGCCGCTACCCCGCTGATGGTGTTTCATCAGTGAAACCATCATGCTTCCGGTATTAATACCTTAATCACCTTTGCCGGAATGCCGGCCACGACAGTATTGTCGGGTACGTCCTGCGTCACAACGGCACCCGCCGCCACAACGGCGTTTTCACCCACCGTTACGCCGGGCAGTATGGTTGCTGCGGCACCGATCCAGGCATTCTGCTTTATCCGTATCGGTTTCAGGATAAGCGCTTTTCGTTGGGCTGGTTCAACGGGATGGGTTTCGGTAATCAGGCTGGCTTTGGGCGCAATCATAACCCCGTCGTCGATGGTGATACCGCCCAGATCCAGAAATGTGCAGTCGTGATTGACAAACACGTTTTTCCCGAACCGGATAAACCGCCCCAGATTGGTATGAAAGGGCGTAAAAACAGTGGTGGTCTCGTCGATGCGGCTGCCGGTAATCTCGCCCAGCAGGCGCCGGGCTTCGTGGCTATCGGTAGCGTTGTTCAACGCTACCGATAGTTTCATTGTCTGAGAAACGGCCTCCATCAGCGCCGGATACTCCGGATCGTCAAACGAAATGGTTTCTCCGGCCTGCATTCTGTCAAAAATGCTTGTACTCATCAGGAATCGTTTGTGCGTCAGCAAACAGGCCTACGCGTTCAGGTTGTCAATATCAAACGGCATCTTCCGCACACGGATACCGGTAGCAGCGAAAATGGCGTTGGCCAGGGCAGGGGCTACCGGTGGTAAGCCGGGTTCACCAACCCCTTTGATGTTTTTGCCGCCTTCGGCCAGAATATGTACCTCGATGGCCGGCATCTCGTTGATGCGCAGCACCGGATTGTCGTGGAAATTGCTTTGCTCGGTCTTGCCGCCGGCAAACGTGATGCCGTTCTTGATGGCCGCTGTAATGCCCATCACAACCGCCCCTTCAACCTGTGCCTTTACGTTGTCCGGATTAACGACGGTACCCAGATCAATAACGGCATAGACCTTGTCGATTTTAACCGAGTTATCCGACCGCCGCGATACCTCAATCACCTGACCACCTAAACCGGCGAAGAAATCCCACTGCGCCACGCCGCGTCCTTTTCCTTTCGGCAGCGGGGTGTCCCAGTTTGATACTTCTTTCAGTTTCTGCAACACCCGTTTGGTATCCGAATCTTTGGTAAGCATACCGAGCCGGAACGCCATCGGATCTTTACCGGCGGCATGAGCCAGTTCATCCAGAAAACATTCGTGCGAAAAGGCCAGGGTTGAGCTGGTTACCGAGCGCCACCAGAACATCGGTACGTGAATGTCGGCATAGACAAACAGGTTCTTCGTGTTCGGTATTTCGTAGGCCTGATGGCTGATGCCCTCGGTCATGGTCTGATCCAGTTTGGTTTTATCGTTGGCAGGATTCAGAAACGACATGATGGTCGGCGAGATCACCTTGTGCTGGAACGCCACCAGCTTGCCATCGGCCGAGATACCACCTTTCATTGCCGAGAAGGTTTGCGGGCGGAACGGACCCAGTTGGGTATCGTCTTCGCGCGTCCAGATCAGTTTGACCGGCTTTTTAATGGCTTTGGTCAGGTTAACGGCTTCGATGATGAAATCAATCGCCAGCCGGCGGCCGAACCCGCCCCCGCTGAAGGCGGTGTGCAGCGTAACATCACTGGCTTTCAGACCGAATAGAGGCGGCAGATCGCGCAGAATGTCAGATGGTACCTGCGTCGACGTCCAGATTTCCAGCGTATTATCCGCTTTCCAGTGGGCGGTACAGTTCATGGCCTCCATCGGTGAATGCGCCACAAACGGAGTTTCGTAGAATGCTTCGATCTTTTTGCCTGCCTCACCGAAAGCCTTGTCAAAGTCGCC
Source organism: uncultured Arsenicibacter sp. (assembly GCF_945952095.1). GTDB lineage: Bacteria > Bacteroidota > Bacteroidia > Cytophagales > Spirosomataceae > Arsenicibacter. The sequence goes on from NZ_CAMFHL010000098.1 coordinate 18,311, forward strand.
GGCACCGGCATCCAGGACGCCTTCTTTTTTGGCCAGGTCACGCAGGCTTTGCGAATAACCGGCTGAGTTAAACGCCTCCTTGCCCTGATAGTCCCACGCGACGTTCAGCGCCTTACGGCCTTTGAGGGCAGCCCAGTAGTTTCTGGCAATTACCGCCACACCGGTGGATTTGTAGACGCCGAACACCCGCTCCACTTCCAGTACCTGTTCAACACCGGCGATCTTCATGGTGGCGGTTTTGTCGTAGGTTTTCAGGGTAGCACCGAAGACCGGACAGTGTTCCACCGAGGCATACACCATCCCCGGCACGTCGGCGTCGATACCAAACACGGCTTTGCCCGAAACTTTCAGCGGCACATCCTGACGCTTGACGGACTTGCCGATCAGTTTAAAATCTTTCGGGTCTTTCAGGACCGGGCTTTTCGGCACCTCAAGTCTGGAGGCGGCTTCGGCCAGTTCGCCGTAACCGATCCGTTTGCCGGATGGCTTGTGGACCACCGTTGCCTTTTCGGCATAACACTCTGATGCCGGAACGCCCCACTGCTTGCCGGCGGCCGTAATGAGCATTTCTTTAGCAGCAGCACCGGCCTTCCGCATGTCGTTGTAGCTCGACCGTACAGAAAAACTGCCTCCCGAAAACTGGGCGTCCCCGAACGTACTTTCGCCTCCGGTCTGTAACACGGTATACTGGTCAGGAGCAAGCTCAAGCTCCTCCGCAATCAGGACGGGAATGGACTGGAACGTGCCCTGGCCAATCTCCGGTTTTGAATTAAACAGGGTGATTTTACCCGACTTTTCGATGATGATGTAGGGCGTAAACGTATAGCCCGGGTTCGGTGCCGTTGACCGCAGCGTCTGGACGGTGGCCATATCCGTGGCAGTGGCCGACGAAATCCCGAGCACAAATGCGGTGCCCGACAGCCCTGCATACCGCAGGAAATCACGGCGGTTGACAGTAGTGTTTTTCTGAGCAGACATAGGTTAGCGGGACGCTTGTTTAGGTGATTTTTTTACGGTACCGGCTTCGGTCTTCAGCGTGGCCGCTGCCGAGTGAATCGCTTTCCGGATGCGGTTGTAGGTACCGCAGCGGCAGATGTTGCCGGCCATGTACGTATCAATATCGTCGTCGGTCGGGTTAGGGTTGCTTTTCAGCAGCGCCACAGCACTCATAATCTGCCCCGACTGGCAGTAGCCGCACTGAGGCACCTGCTCTTCGATCCAGGCTTTCTGGACGACATGGTCAACGTTTGCCGAAATGCCTTCAATCGTGGTGATTTTGCTGGTCGCCTTCACGGCCGAAACCGGTGTCTGGCAGGAGCGGACGGGCTGCCCGTCGAGGTGAATGGTACAGGCCCCGCAAAGGCCCATGCCGCAGCCAAACTTAGTGCCTTTCAGGCCCGCATAGTCGCGGATGACCCACAGCATCGGCGTATCCGGTTCGGCTTCGATGGTTGTTCGTTTGCCGTTGATGGTAAGCGTGTATGTTTTCACGGGAGTCGTGTTTATTATTTCTCTAAGGTAAGGCGTTTACGGAAATTATACGCCGGTATGGCATTCCATGTAAAGTTTTTGTTTTTCGGAATGTCAGATGTAACTCTTTGGCTAGTAGTGGCTTGTTCTACAAGCTGAATGCTTTTTTTGCGTAATTACCGGATCATCGATAGCCGCTTATGGTAAAGAGCAGGCAAAAGTAAGCAGTAAGCCTTTGCGCGCCTGTATACATTTCACGGTTTTACTTACCACTTTTACCGGTCAGGGAGCAGCAGCGTGGTTTCGGTTGTAGTTTTGATAAAAAGACGGCCATGATTATTTACGATACCATCCGGAAATACAGCGAGGCGTTTAACAACAAAACGCTGCATCCGCTTATCAATCTGGTTGACCTGAGTAAATCAGCTCCACTGGAACGAACGCGCTTCCGGCTGGATTTCTATGCAGTGATTATCAAGGAAACCAACTGCGGTGATCTGCGGTATGGTAATCAGTACTACGACTATGCGGAGGGGACGGTGGTCTTCATCGGTCCGGGACAGGTGATTGGCAGCGAACCGGAAGGCGAACTGCATCAGCCGTATGGCAAAGCGCTCGTATTTCACCCCGATCTGATAAAAGGCACGACCCTTGGCAAGCAGATGCATGAATATTCCTTTTTCAGCTACCAGTCAAACGAGGCTTTGCACCTTTCGGACAGCGAGCGGAGTATTGTCGGGACCTGCTTCGGAAACATCGGGATGGAGATCGGGCAGAACATCGACCGGCACAGCAAAAAACTGATCGTGGCTAATCTGGAGTTGCTCCTGAAATACTGTACCCGTTTTTATGACCGGCAGTTTATCACACGCGAGCATATTAACCACGGTATTATCGGACAGTTCGACGAAAAACTAATGGCTTATCTGCTAAGCGATCAGCTCAGAACTCATGGTCTGCCGGGCGTGGCGTTCTTTGCCGCTGAATTACATCTGTCGCCGAACTACTTCGGGGATTTGATTAAGAAAGAAACTGGTAAAACAGCCCTGGAATACATTCAGCTTCAGTTGCTGGATCTGGCAAAGGAGCGGATGTTTGACACAACAAAATCGGTCAGCGAAATTTCCTACGAGTTAGGCTTTAAATATCCGCAGCATTTTACGCGGTTTTTTAAGCAAAAAACCGGCCTTTCCCCGAACGAGTACCGGAGTAAGCGGGTAGCGATTGACCAGCTAGGCACAGAACAAGGCTAGTCAATGTCAGCGCGTCCCCGTCCTGATGGCGGCAAAGGTGAGCTTTTCTTTGATCCGTGCGTCAATGGCTGTCAGCGATGGGTTTGTGTCATTTATCCATTGCCGGTCGTCCGCAAAAGCTGCTTCGGGGTAAAGCGTTTCATAAGTAGTAACGATGCGTTTCCGTACGCCTGCTTCATAGTCAATAACAAATTTTGTCTCCCAGCGCGGGCCATAGGCATACATGGCCGCATACATGGTTTTGGCCATGTGCTCATCTGCTCCGGTTGTTAAGCACGCTTCAAAAAACATGCGATGGACGGCCTGCCACGTTTCCTGTTTGTGATCACAATGGTATTTATGAACTACAAATGCGTTCCGGTAAGCAGCAGTATAAGGTGATCCGGCAATTTGCCGGACCTGCTGTGGCAATGATGTGCTGTCCACCAGAACATTTTGCGGAACAACCCATATTTTTCCGGCAGTATCGATAAAGGCAAAGGGCGCCTTTACCCTCAGGACCCGTATTGAACCATTGTTGACCAGCGGTTCAATACGGATATCGCCGGAAAAATGGCGTTTCTGCCCGTGAAAAGCAGTTGCGCACAGTAAGACGACGAAGCAGAAAAAGAAGAGATTACGTGTCATGGATGGCTAAACAGATAAGATCAAAGAATCCACCTGCAATATATGGCAGGTGGAGGTTCAGTAATCTGAACCTCAGCGTTTTTTTTCAGCCTCTATGGCGCTGCTAAAAAAAAGCGCTTAGCCCGGCTTGTGGATAGCCCTGCCAGTTTCGCTGGACTAGCAGCGCGGGAGAGAAGCGGTCCGCCTGGTAGTTATACGCCAGCTCAAGCCGGAAGACCTGCGTCAGCCGGACGCCTAAACCACCGGTAAACGACAGGGTGTTGGCCGAATGACGGATTCCGGCTTGCCCCATGTTGTAGGGCGACGAGATCATAAACTGGCCGAACTGGTAACTGGCCTCGGCAAAGGGGGTAACACGGGATGAGGTCAGGTAATAGCGGATAAACGGACCTGTAAGCCAGGAGCTGACATGGCCTTCCACCGTATTGCTCCAGTCAGTAGCATATCCTCCGTTCAGACCGAGCAGCAGCTTATTGGCGATAAAATAGCCGCCGTACGCGCTGAATCCCAGCTGATTGCCGATGATTGGGCTGGAGCCATAGTTGGCGTAAATACCAACGGTACGGGTCTTTTTCTGCAGGGTTCGGGTGGCTGTTTTCAGATTAGTTGATTGAGCAATGGCCTGGCAGGAACAGATAAGGAACAGGAATAAGGTAGTGGTTTTCATGCTGCTTTCGTTAATGGTGATATTTCGAAAACGTGAATGTCCCCGGATTCGTATACAGCAGATTAATTGTTTTTATGGATTGTTAATAGGAGATAACCGGCACTCAGCAAAGCACAAAAAAAGCGGCAGGTTCCTGTGAACGTGCCGCTTCGTATACTGTACAGATACCTGTTTGTTATTGCTTTTTCAGGAACTGGTAGGCAACGCCGAAATGAGCGTAAAAAACGCCGCTCTTGAAGTTAGCGCGTGCATAGGGCGACAGCTCAAACGCAACCCGCAGGTTCGGGAGGCTGTGGATGGGCGCTACCCGGACACCGGCATGCAGTGAATAGCCTTCCAGAATGTCGGCATCGTTGAGCTGATTTAACGCATTGAACCGTACGCCAAGCCCCGTGTAGTAGTTCACAAACTCTTTCCGGCTGACGTTGACCATTGGGGCGACCGTGGTGCTGAGCGAGCCGAAGAGGGTGTTAAACTGCATCCGGCCATCGAGCCAAACCGCTTTGTTGGGGTTGGTGCTGACCGAAAACAGGGAACTGAACGGATAATAGGCCACCGAAGCCTGACTAAAAGCCGCGAACGATAGCAGCACGCCGGCCGCTGACAAGACAATACGTTTCATCTTAATTTTGTGTAAAGCAAATTTTGTTTGGTCAAGACCACAACCGAC
>NZ_CAMFHL010000099.1 GCF_945952095.1 uncultured Arsenicibacter sp.
GTATGGGTTATTTCCTAGCCCGAATGGTGTGGATATAGCAAAAAGCCCGTAGCGAATCGCTACGGGCTTTTTTTTGTTGGATGAGAAACTTGTCTTAAAATCTTTAGACGGCTTTTCGAGCAGAAGTAACAGCAATGATCATAAGCTCTACTTGTCCAAAGGTGGCAAGATTAACTTATCTCCATATAGAATGTTCTGGACACCAATAATTTCGTCAATTTCCTCCCAAACGACATGAAACGCAGCCACAAACAGGTCTTTCCTCTGGCTCTTACTGGCAGCTGAAAGTTTTTTTGACCACGCCAGTGGAATCTCTATTACTCTTCCGTCCTGAAGTTCAAAGCGTATAGTTGACGTTTTTACTTCAGCACTTTTGAATCTAGGCAGTTCAGCGAATTTCGGACGCCTTCTTTTTGCTCCGATCCTAGGCTTTTTTGTAGTAGTTGATGCTGATTTTGTTGTTGCGACAGTTGATCTCATAGTGCTCCTGAATTTCGCTGATTCTTTTTGTGATTGCTGATTCAATCCTTTTTCTTTCTCTTGCTGTAAAGCCGGTTGTGTCTGCTAAGGTAATGCTTCCGTCTTTCCTTATCCAGTATTTACACAATTTCCCGCCGTCATCTGAGACGTGAATGTGGCACGGCTCGTTGATCATGTCATATGACAGGTAGAAGAACCGCAGCCCTAGTAATTTAAAAATAGTTGGCATAGGCACTCAGTTTAATATACACGCCATAAAAAACGGCCATACTAATAATTGCATGGCCGTTTCTACAGTAAGTTGGATTATACTCTACATTTCGCCCAAAAGTATAATATTTTTCCATTTATTCAATCTTTGGCGTTTGCCAAATGCTACAAAAAAAGGGATCAATTGACTGTTAATCAATTAACCCCTGTATATACACTGTTTTACCCTATCGCACCATAAATGTAAAAATATTACTGTATTTTTTTTACATTTTACCGTGCAGAAGATGCAAGTACGGCAGCAGCAATAACTAATACACCTGTTCCAATAGCGAAATTCCCCCAAACTTTTCTTGACTTCTTTCTCCTTGCTCCATCCACATAACCAGCAAAATACTGAGGGTTTTGAGCCAGACTAGCATCTCTAATCCCTAGTGTATGCGGCTTAGGCGGGGTAGCAGAACAAGCAATAGCTGGCACTAATCCTATCACTACCCCACCAAACATTGTCGTCAATAGGGTTGCTGTACCCGCTCCTTTGTGACCATGATAAAAGGTATTAGCATCCATTTTCCCCCTGAGATAAAGATCGTTGATCGTTCGTGATCCTGTAACTTGCAGATCAACTGTTTGACTTAAAACATCATTTATAGGTATCTCAGAAACTGAAGTAACCAAGCTAGATGCTATAGGATCAGTAACGCCGGGTAGAAACGGATTAAACTCCAAGCGTTTGCCAGATTGTATGACGTAAGCCACTTTTCTCAGGCTTTCAGATTTACGGCTTGGATTTTGTCCATACCAATGCCACAACTCATACCTACCAATCTTATCAATTTTGATTGGCTTGACAATAGTACCATCGGTACGGACATATGCATCTTGGGCATAGGTAAATACACAGAACAATAATAGGAGTGCGGTAACTAATAATGAACGAGGCATTGTTTGTACTTAATTTATATGTGAATATTTTATTAAAAAAAGAAAAAAAAAGTAACATCAGAAGTCTCAAAGTGTAGTGTAAATGAGCCTCCCTTTACTGCTTTTTACTTGCTGACAATCCTTTTTCTATCAGCTCAATAAATACTTCCATCATCGTCAGTTTTGTGCCACTAAGCTCTCTTTCCAACTGGTACTGTCTTACTTTTAGGTGTAAGTCATCCTCAATTTTAATGTGTACGTTCTTCATAGTAGATTTCTATTTATGCAAACATAGAAAATATATTATCCATACATAATGTATGTGAATATATATTTTCTCTATGTTTGCATAGTCAACATATAAATCATACAGCTATATATATGGAGGTACTCAGAGACGCTTTTCAGGGGATAGTATTAAGCTATGAGCCATTTCCGATAGACTTTGATGTAGTCTGGCATTGGATAGGTTACAGTAAGAAGCAAGACGCTCTTATATCACTTCAAAAGAATTTTATAGAAGATATAGATTTTTTACGGTCAAACGTAAAAACCTCCAGCCCAAGAGGTGGCCGTCCATTAATAAAGATCATAATATCAATCGACTGCTTCAAAGCCTTTTGTATGTTGGCTCAAACCGAACGAGGAAAAGAGGTACGTCGATATTTCATTGAGATAGAAAAGCAGTATCGACACCAACAGCACGACGTAAAGCCAGGCCAACAGTTGTCACACATCGAAAGTCAGGTAACCTATTACAGTTCACTTGTGGAATCTCTTGATTGTCAGATTATAGAGCTTACCGAAAAGCAGAATCAGGCCCGTGAGCTGGCGCAACTCTATCAAAATATAAAAACAAAGTTGGTTAGCCCCTTGCCAATGTCTTTGCCACCGACAACCATGCAAAGCAGCTTTATCCAGATTGTTCAGTCATTGATTGAAAAGAAACAAATTAACGAAGACTCTGATTATCAGGTTCTTTTTCTGTCTTCAATAATGATGTCTGATAAAGTGACAATTACATTGGCCACTGGTGCCGAATCAACCGGAAAACAAATCTTACTCCTGAATTTTGCGCCGGTCTATAAAGCATATGTGGCTGAATGTTTGGCCGGCAAAGCGATTGATCAGCAATCGTTACGCAACTGGATTGATCAACACCCTGCCTGTTATGGGCTTACCTATAAGCGCAAGTTTGGCCGTGTGTCTACTCGCGGTTATGCGTTTGATTTAGAGAAGCTTAATGACTTACATAAAATAAATATATCCTAAAGAACAATGGGAACTAACTCACAAATGACAGCAAATGTACCCGTATGGGCCGTAAATCCGTATTCCGGAAAACCGATCAACGTAGAACCTCTGTTCCGGATGCTTGACAATCGCGGCAGTACACTCAATGACTTCTCTATGTCGCTGGATAGCTATGCTTTTCATGTAATAGAGTTCGCTGATGTTCAGGCAATGGAAGACAGGGAGTCGTTCAGGGCTGTTCAGGACTCTCAGTTTACCCTTAGACAGTTAAGAGACGTGTTTAGAGAAATGGCTTCAGCTGAGTTGTCCGGCCCATCAACCCGTTAGCCGCCAACAAGTCAGACAATAGGGTACAAAAAAGCCGTTGGCAATATGTCAACGGCTTTTTTGTACCCTATTGTCAACCTTTGTCAACCTTTTTAGGGATGTTGTCAACCTTTGTCAACCATTAACGCCAGCGGTTTATTCCAGATTTCCAGCACTTTAGCTGACAGGTTGACAAGGTTGACGCAGTTGACCCGAAATATATGCCCCATAAAATCACCTTGGGCGTTTTATGGGTATATATAGGCTCTCTTTCTCTCAACTATTACTGTTCGTCGTTCAGGTAGCTCTTTTATACTTCCTGTTGTCAACCTTTGTCAACCTTTTTAGGGGTGTTGTCAACCTTTGTCAACCATTAGCGCCAGTGGTTTATTCCAGATTTTCAGCACTTTAGCTGGCAGGTTGACAAAGTTGACACCGTTGACCCGAAATATGTGCCCTATAAAATCACTTTGGGCATATATACTCTCTGTTTTCTCCCCCGGTTCTTTAGTTTTTCTTCTTCTGCCTGGCTTTAGTCCGGTGTTATTCGGGTTTAATAGGGTTATACCCTGTTTTTGCGCGATCAGGGTATCAGTAGCGCCATAGCGTTTCAAAAACTCGTCACAACTTTCGGTCGCTTTTGTTTCGGGGCAATGGTAGTAAAGGCCGGAAAGCAACGTAAAAACTGCTTTCCGGCTCGCTGCCAGAAAGCCCGAAAAGAATCAAAACAAAAACCCGAACAAAACAATGGAAAATCAAATGATGACGGTACAGCAATACCGTAGCAACCGCGTCAACTGGACGCAAACGTTTACCATCTTTATCGCGGCCATTCTTGGTTGTTTGGCGGCAATGGGTATTCTCATGTTCCTGGGTCGCTATCTGATGAAACGCCAAATTGAGGCTACTGTCAAAGAGCTTGAACATCTGGCCCCTCCTGCCCCTTCAATTGCCGGTGATCCGGACGATGACGATGACGATGACGATTTTGGTTATCGCGGAAGCGACGACGATGATGACGACGATGACGATTTTGGTTATCGCGGAAGCGACGACGATGAAGACCTGGACCTGGCTATGCCCGGCGGAATCGCTCCGGAAAGCCAGGTCCAGCTGGCAGAAGAACCAGCGGATGACAACACCGCAGGTATCCAGCCTGAAGTAAAAAAGGTAAGTGTCGTTAAAGCAAAAGCCACAAAAAAAAGCAGCCGTAAACAGGCTGATATGAAATGATATGGATGCAGTAGCAGATACTCCGCTATCCAACGAAAACAGTCCGGTTGATATGACGGCAATCGTGATCATCGGGATGCCGGTTATTCCTCCCGTCGAGACGACTGAGATAACAGAGTCTCCCGAAATAACCGCGCGGCCCATTCACGGTATGCCGGTCAGCCGACTGTAGTAGGGTTGGGTCTGATGGCCCAACCCTATATGATCGCAACTAAATTTTCAACTATGGATATTCAGTATTTCTATGCTCAGTACGGCGTTGATCCTGCAAACCTCAATGATTCTACAAAAAAGAAGATCAATGAGGTTCTGGGCGCAATGGGTTATGCTGGCCTGGATAAACTCGGAAAGATCATACAGGAGGAAGCGGCCAAACAGTCAGGCACCACCGGTACGAAAACGTCAACTGAATCGGTAATCGACACGTCGGCCGATCAGGTATTGCAGGAAGAAGAAGCCCGTAAAGCCCGGCAACGTATGTATATCATCGTTGGCTCTGTTATCGGGGTTCTGGCTATTGGCATCGTGTTATTTTTTGCATTCCGTAAACGCAAACCAAATGAGCGATAACACCAGTTCAACCAATACAAATCAAGCCGGTAGCCTGTCGGTTTGGTCGAACCTGTTGAATGTCGGCGGTAATCTGGGGCTTACTGCCTTGCAGAATCGCGGCTCACAGATTAAGGGGCAGTATGCGGTAGAGCTTCAGGCACTTCAGAATGATGCCGCAATGACTCAGGCCCAAAAGGACCAGGCGCTTCTGAAGCTTAACACGGAATATGCCAAGGCAACCGGAGACGTTAAGGCGCAGCAGACTAAGCTATACATACAGGCTGCCGCATTGGTATTGCTGGTAGGCGGAGCCTTAACCGTGGCGATTCTGCTTATTGTCCGTAAAAAATAATGGACCCGGTTTCGATTGGCCTGATCCTCCTATCCGTTGCCGGGACCGGACTCAGTATTTTTTCGCAAAACAAGGCCAATAAGCAAGCGCAACAAGAGGGAGAGCTGGCAACGGCGAGCCTACAGGCTGAGAATGAAGTCCAGCGGTTAAACGCTGATGCTGACTATCTCAGGTTACAGGCAGAATCGAAAGCCAAACTTGAAACCCAACTGGATAATCTAAGGACTCAGCAGCAGCAAACAAAGCAGCTGACACAATCGGCACTCCTGTTTGCTGCGATAACCTTAATTGTACTGGCCTGTTACCAGGCACTAACGAAAAGACCCCGAACTTCAATCAATTCATAACTAAAAACCATTACAAAAAATGGCATTTCCTAGTGGTCACAACCCGCGTTCAGGGTTCGCTGCCGGTCAGTTACGTGACGGCCAATCAATCGGTACTTTTACCGTAACCAATTATGTCCCTTCCGGACAAAGCAGCGCAATTACCGTGCTGTATGATGTTCGTGTACGCTACTACCAAAACACCCTTATCGCTGTTGTTGGTCTGCTGAAGCAGAGCGACAATTCAGTCGTTGAAGCATACATGGTTAAACAGGCTCAGTACCTGCTTAACGTTGCCAATGCTGTAGGCTCGACAGCGGTTCCGACTCTGCGCGATCTGGCTACGCTGGTAGCGTCGCTTTCAAAACTGCAAAGCCTGAACATTCCGGATAACGGCAACGTGCCAACTCAGCCGTCTGATCTGCCAATTCCGTTCCAGCAGGACGCTGATGGTTATGTAAAGGCTTATGTCGATCCGTCAGAGGTTAATCAGAAAATCCTCGAAACGTTGACGAGCAATGTAACCGGCTCTACAACCACTACAACCGGAACTTCGTCTACGGCCAAGACAACCACTCAAAAGGTGCTGATCGGTGTCGGTATTGCAGCTGCTGTAATTCTTGCAGTAGTGCTGATTGCCAAAATCCCGGTTAAGAAAAAGAAGTAACCGCTAGTCCATACTTCTATACTTCATCAACAAACGTAAGGCCCGGCCAAACGGCCGGGCCTTTTCACTGAAATGGCCAGCACAGCAGAAATACCCAACGGTACAGTCATTCGGGCAGTTATTGACAATCCGAATGTGTACACCAAACTAAGTACATCGTCAGAGCAGGCAAAAGCGTATGTTGTTGAGCCAAAGTCAGGTTCTGACCGAGTATATCGTCAATGGTTACGAGGTGAGACAATTGGTGTTATTAACGGCTCTGTAAAGTCGGCTCCTGACGGGACAAAGATGTACCCTGTACTAACGGAAAGCTGGGAGTGGCAAAAGCGGTTTCCGGTTGGCAATTACCACTCCGTAAAATACGAGTATTTCGTCGTAGTTGATCAGGAACGGGATCAGTGGGTACGTGACGAATGGTACGATTTAGCCAGCAAGGAAGAAGATAGCCGACAAATCTGGGACGAGGTTCAGGCTGAATTACAGCGTACTGAAACCCCGATGCCGGTTAAAATCGAATCGGTTACAAACCCTACTACAAAAAAAGCGGACTGGCTGCTTACATGGGATAGTGGAAAAACGGCTTACTGGTCTGATTTTAAAAAACTTACAGCTGACAATCGGCTTTATAAGGCCACCGGACAATCTGTAACGTCTCTGACATCAGGCTCCGCAACCGGTTCTCCTAAATCCAGTACTGGCACGGGCTTTTTTACCACAACAAACATTATTCTGATTGCATTGGGCGTCATCGCTATGGGGCTTGTCCTGTGGCTGACGCTTCGTAAACGTAAATGACATGGCAACTTCAAAATCAACGAAATTATACGATAAGAAACTTCGTGGGCAGTTGGTCACTGTGTCGTCTGGGAATATCGCGTTTGCCTATCCGGCTCCTGAGCTAACGAATGATTGGAGTCGATTGACCGGCCCTACTACTGTAGGTCAGGCTACCGGCTACTACTTTCAGCTTCCGGATCAAATTAAAGGGACCGGGACGGTCGATATGATTGAAGTCGTCTATGTCACCGGCATTACGGCCCTGGCTCCGGTTCCTGCCCTGCGATATGTACAGCGTAGTGCTATTCTGTTGGATTCAAACCCAACTTATGACGCATCTCTCGACACCAATAAACCTGCCGATGATGGCACACCCGCACCAGCGGTAGCCGCTTCCGAAAAAGAGGAAGTGGTCAGTGATAAGCCGGGAACGGGAATCCCATACAAGGATAAAGACGGTAACCTTGTCTATGTGGATATTGAACAGCTACGGTCTATGGTTTCTTCTGAGTCTGCGGATACAAGTTCAGACTCAACCAAGAAGCTGTTGACGTATGGCTTATATGGCATCATTGGCCTGTCTGCCATTGCGTTAATCGTGATCCTGATTAACAGTTTCCGTAAGCCTAAAGCACCGGTTCAGCAATGACAGTTGGCACATTAATCAAAACGAAAGCGTCATCGACTGCAAGCACACAGCCGAACGGAGTATTCAAGGCATACGATGTGCCCGGAGGTAAAGCAATCACGGTTTTAAACCCAAATACAGTAATCGGGCTGTATAACACGGAAAAGCTTTCCGGATTTACGCGCTATTACTACATCAAATTGCTTGAAGCCATCACTTACCAGGGCAAAACCTATAGCTATATCTGGATTGAAGCCAGTAAGGTATTCGCCTATACGCCGTCGATGGTGCCCTATTTTGTCACAGGGGCATCTGCCGTCAATGTCCGGTCAGAACCTAAGCTGAATGCTAAAACGCTGCTTGGCAGCCTGAAAAAAGGCAAACTGGTAGGCGGTTCGGATGGTACGACACGGAACGGGTACATGTTCATGAAGCTGGCCACTCCGCTGAAGGGATACAATTGGGCATGGGTTAGTAAGAATTATCTCACTACCCGCGACCCCAATACCGGAACTACTCCGGCATCAACGTCGGGTGGCTCTCCTGCTGTAGTAAGTGATCCACAGGACGCGCCAGTTACATCAAAGGTTGAAACGATCCTTGAAAATACCTTTGGTGATGGTACGGCCGAACTGGCTAAATGGGCAGGTATCGGCCTGCTGGCTGCCGGTCTCGCTTTTCTGATTGTCAGATTGCTGAACGATAAGGATTAACCGCGATGAGCAAGTTCAAAGACAATTTCAAGGAAGCTCTGGCAAACAAGCCGCTGCAATATGTCATCGTGATTGGCGGCTTACTGCTGCTGGTTTATCTGGTGGGTAAAGCGGCCGGCAAACGGTCGGTGAGTGGTACTCAGGTTCCTTATCAAAAGGGGGATGATGTCACGGAAAGTTGGGTCAATACTGTTGCCCCGGTTATTGTGCGGGAAATGTATGACTCTCTGGTTTTTTTCAACTCAATGGAAGGGAAGGTTTTAGCTATGCAGCGGCTAGAGGGGTTATCAGACGGCCAGCTGAAGTATTGCTACAATCTCTATAATCGCTCTTTCCATCCGGAAGGCAAACAGACACTGACTACTGATCTGCGGGACATATTTGTTCTGCTTGGCTACGGCACGGCCGATGAAATCCGCGACCGGATTGTATTACGCCTGGAAGGTTTGGGCATGAAGTAAAAGGTTGGTGGTCGAACCGGCCACTAACCAATCGTTTCTCAATCATAAAACGTTAATTATGGCTCTCGTAGACGATCTTAATAAAGTAATTGAGGGTATTCAGAAGATTTCTGACAAAGGCGTTCCTATCTCACTGGAACACAAGTTTGATACCCAGACTGTAAGTTATTTTGCCGGTGCGATGCTCCTGGTAGGTGTAATTATCGTGGTAATGGTGGGGGTAAAGGATGTTGTCGTCCACAATATCACCCATGACTAAAAAAAGCAATTACGACCGGCTGATGGCCTTCGCCATTTACCGGAACCACAAACGCAGTAAGCAAAATGGCACTACCATACGAAAATTACGTACCGGCCAATTACAAGGGTGTGACACGGGCGGCATTTGTGGCGAAGGTCAGAAATGTAGCCAGCCGTCTGGGCATTGCTCCGGAATGGCTGATGGTAGTCATGTACAAGGAATCGCGTCTGGAACCCTGGGCAAAGAATCCTAAGTCAACGGCATCCGGACTGATTCAATGGCTGGAAAGCACCGCCCAAAAGCAACATGGTGTAACTACGGCTCAAATCAGGGCAATGGATGGACTGAAGCAGATGGATCTTGTCTATGATTACTATAAGCCATACAAGGCTAAACTGAAATCTCTGACAGATACCTATCTGGCCGTACATTACCCGAAAGGCATGGCAAAAGACAGTACGTATGTACTATACCGTTCGGGCAGTGATGCCTACAGCGCAAACCGTGCTCTCGATAAAAATAACGATGGCGCCGTAACGGTTTCCGATGTCGCACAATGGCTTGGCAATCAGGAATACGACGTAACTCTTCCTGTTGAACAGGATCAGACAACTCTCGATTATGGTAGCACTATTCTTGCCGTACTTGCCTTTACTCTGCTTGGGGTTGCTGCGTATTATGCTTTCGATGGCAAATGGGGGCAAATGTGGGGATACGTCAAACTCAGAACCAAAAAACTCGCATTCTGGAAATGAAGAATAACAACAACTATGCCTATGGCTGGTTCGCAATCGTAATCAGCCTGATATTCATTGCGTCAGCGGCTTTGTCTGGTTGGGCCAGCTGGTTAACCATTCGTGATCATAGCAAAAAATGATTCTTATGACCACTGCCGACAGCAATTTCGATGACACTATGAAGGGGTTGGCCACAATACTGCTGGCTGCCAATGACTTCAGTGTAATTCTCACGGTCCTGGGGGCAATTTTTGCCCTGCTCAGCATTGTGAAGCTGATTCTTGATATTCGTTATCACCCGCTTAACCGGAAAAAGGACGATGGCACGACTAACGATAGAACTGATTCGAACGGCAGTCCTGAAGAGCTTTGAAATAGGCATTCCGGAAGCGGCCAAAATGTTCGGGATCAAAGAGGCCGAACTAGAAGAATATCGCTCAGAATTTATCGACGATCAGTACAGGTTACAACACCCTGCACCCGTTGCAGAGTTGCCGCCAGCGGAGCCGGTTAAACCATTCTGGGAGCGTGTGCGTCATAGTATTTTTTATGACATCACCTCAAAGGTTGTGCTCGCGGTGCTCCTGATCCTGATCTGCTGGGCTGCACCTTATGTGTTGCAGCCTTACGTAGACCCGCTGACAAACAGTGTGGTATGGCTTGGCTTCACTGCTGCTTACATAATCATTTTCGGTGGATTGCTTGTCGAACTGGCCTTGTTTGTTCAACACAAAGTCAATTTCGATTTTCTGAATCCCTTTGTCGAAACGGGGGCAGGTGACTACTCCACACTCATGCGATCAAATGAACTAACGCCATACGAAAAATGCCGACTCAACCAGCAAAAGTATTTATCCTACTTGTTTGCCTATTGCGTTGTCATCATGGCGTTAGCCAGTCTGATGCAGGGACGATTGTAGGAACGAAAATAGTAAAGGCGGCATCCCGCGATGTAGGCACACAGGAACGTACATGGCGCAATGAGCATCCGCTTTTCGATTATTACCGGGTTCTGGCCGGAAGCCGAAACCCGGTAAGTCGTCAGGGGTGGTATGAGCCATACTGCGGATATGCGGTTAATGCCTGGCACAGGCAGGCGGGACTAAAACCCTCCGTCAAATCGCCCGGCACCGCGTTGTCGTGGTCATACCACCCTACTAAAATCAAACTGGGGCCGTTTGCCCCTAAAAAAGAAATTGACAGGCTTGCCCCCGGTTGGGTAGTCGGGTTTCGATTCGGCCGGCAAAACCACGTCGGCATTCTCGAAGAGAAATTCCCGTTGTATGCTATCACAATTGAGGGGAATACCAGCCTTTCCGGTGCCATCGGGACTTATAAGCTAAAAACCGAGGGCGTTATCCGGAAAAAACGATTCTGGAAAGATATGGTCTGGGCGACCGATTGGCGCACATCGCCACCGGCAGACACCGTACCTGTATTCAAACTTAGAGCCAAGTATTTACCGCCATGACTACAAAACAGCAGCTTACCGGGGTCTTTGCAATCCTGGTCATCGTCGGAGTTTCTGTCAGCGCCTATATCTGGTGGACGTTCCCGCGCCGGAAAGAAAAAGCCCGAAGCTTCAAATTCGTCCGGACTACTGGTTCCGGAACGGACGAAAGCACGAAAAATTCATTACTCGCCGGTCAGTCGCTGGCGGTCGAACTCGTTGACTATCAAGAATAATATGGCAACGCTTACAATAGAACTTCCAATGGTGCAGCAGTCGTATAAGTATTACGACCCTAACAGTGTTGCACAGCGAAAAGCGGCATATAATAAACTGGTAACGATGTACGGAAACTATATCCAGCAATCGGTATCCCTGAATAATTTGCCTGCCAACCTTCTTGAAGCGGTTATTCTCGTCGAAAATGACCGTATTGATGTTGATAGCGTTTCGTCTGCGGGGGCAGTCGGCATCGCTATGATTAAGCCGCTTTCTGCGACAGATATACTTGTCACTGCCCGTAAAAAGCGGCTTCTTTCCATTGAAAAGCAGACCGTTCTGAAGAAACGCCTTGGTGCCCGGATGAGTCAGGTACTGAGTGCGGAACTTGGTAAAACCATCATAACGGCAAGCGATCTGAAAGACCCTGAATTTTCGTTGATGCTGGCCGGTATTTACCTGAGCCTGCTTATTTCTGAGCATCAGTCAGAGTCATCGTCGTGGCTGCAATACGTGGTAGCCCGGTACAATCAGGGTTACTATCTGCTGACAGCCCGTAAAATACCCCGTGGTCTGGGCGTAAAGGCACTCATGGAAAAGGTGCCCGGTGAATGCAAAAACTACCTCGTAAAAATGCTGGGCGTTCGCGGCTGGCTGGACATCTTAACTGAAACGATATGAAGGCAGTTATCACACGAAATGCCGAAAAGGATGGCATAGAGATCAAGTTCCCCAATAAGCCTACTGATGATATACTGAATGCGATTAAGGCACTTGGCTTTAAGTGGTCAAAGTTTTCAGGGGTATGGTGGGCATCTTACAATGCAGACCGGTGGGAAAAAGTACATAAGCTTTTAGGTGACGAAGTAGAAGCGGATAGCAGCTATTCTACTACTGAACGGCCGGAAAAGGCGCAGCGTAGTGCTGAAGACCGTAGCAATAAGGTTGATCTGCCGTTTCTACAGCACATGAAAGCCTACATGCAGTACCGTTTACTTCAGGGAGAGGAAAAAGACCGATACAACCGGTATAAGCCAATTGACGTTAAGGTTACTACCTATTTAGATAATGATGGAAATGTCATTCTTCGTCAGTCAGGAAAAGTCGAAAAACAGTGGCCGTCATCCAATGAGATAGAATACAATGATTTCAATAAGTGGTATCGCGTTTCAAAGGCTGGTAAGATTGATGAACTTGAACCTGGAAAACTAAGCTACGGTACTACAGAGGTGTATAAGTTCGGGCCTAATGTGTACGGGATTCCTTCCCGGAAAAGGGGAGTCGATCCGGCCAATGCTTCTGATTTGCGGAGCGCAGTCTTTGATCCTTGCACCAAAGATGGCAGAACAAAATACATCAGCAACGGGAAACAGGTTGACGCAAACGTGCGTGAGCTGGAAGCATTGGGCCTGATCGTTTCCAGTGTAAAAAGCTTTGGCCGGTTTGGTGTGTCGTTCCGGATTCCGGAAGGCGGCAAACTCCCTGAGAAGATAAGCGCCAGTGGTGAAAGCGATTATAAACCGCTGGTATTACCGTATCGGGTGATGGTTCCTAAACAATGGAGAAAGCCCTATTTCGATCTGGAAAACTATAAGGAAGGTCGCTCTTCAGGTACTAGCTACAGCGACTACAACTATACTCCTCCTGAGCGTGCAAAGCTACGTTCAGACCTGATTGAAATCGAAGTTCTGCTTGGTAAGATGGAAGTCGCCGCATTTAAGTACTTTGATGCTATGCAGGACATGGAGGAGTATATCAAGGAAAAAGAATTGGCATGGCATATTCCTAAAGACGGGCTTGGTGACTATAGGTTAGGATATGGTACGCCGTACCACTCGGCTAAAAATCAGATCACGTGGGGCAATATTTACCTTAGATATACCGGCAAAAATGCACCGGCCTATCTGGATTTGTCGGCGGGTGTCCCTCAGTTACATGAGCAGTCCGGCCGGTCTACGGCTCCCATAAAAGACGCTGATCCATTGAAGTTTGCAGAGAAGTTTATCACGCTGGCCAACAGTCTGGACTTTGACAGTAAGAAGAAAAAAACTGAGCTGGAAAAGGCGTCTCGGAATACACCTAAGCGTAACCGGGAATGGAACAGTAAAAATATTGAGGCCGATATGGAAGCCGATAAGGCAATGTATTACCGCGCCATCGGCGAAGCCATAAAGGCCGGTACACTGCCTGATGTCCTGAAGGGTATTACACCCATCCGGAAGCGGGATGATCTGTACCTGTTCATTGTCGGGGAGAAGCCCGGAACAGGCTACTATGAAGCATTCCGGGACAGTGTGCCAAGATTTAAAACATATCGGATAGAAAGCTCGGGGCAGCTCAAAAGCCTGTTAGACCAGGCGCAGAAAATCGGACTAAATTCCTATGATGAAATCGAGCAGGCATACAGTGCTTTAAAAGAAATTTCTAGGAATCAGGATAACAGCGGCTCTCAGTTCATGTTTGCGCTTCAGCAGAACCTGCGGGCATTCGGCGGGGCAAACAGCCTTGAAAAGCGGATTGAACACCAAAGTAAGCTCAACCGGCTTATTGATGAATGGCGTTTTTCGAAACAGGAAGGCTTTTTCCCTACTCCGAAGGGGTTGGCTGAAGAACTCGTAAAGACGGCCAATATCAAGCCGGGGAACACTGTTCTGGAACCATCGGCCGGTCTGGGAGATATTGCGGAAGTTATCCGCGAAATGCACCCTAAAGCACAGCTGACAGTCTGTGAAAAGTGGCGTTCCTTACGTGAAATTCTTACCCTGAAGGGTTTTGACGTAACTCCGGAAGATGACTTCCTGAAGGTAAAGCAAAAGTTCAACCGGATCATTATGAATCCTCCGTTTGAGCAGGGGCAGGATATTGATCATGTTCGACATGCTCATAGTTTGCTCAAGCCCGGCGGTTGGGTGGTGGCCATTGTGTCGGAAGGTTGTTTTTACCGCCAGGATCGGAAAGCAACCGCATTCCGTGAATGGCTGGAAGAAATCGGTGCATGGGACAAAAAGTTGCCTGAAGGCTCATTTAAGTCGGCTTTCCGGTCAACCGGTGTAAATACCCGTCTGGTGGTCATCGAAAAGGAAGGCATTGAGCGCCGGACGCTGAATAAGGCCAAAATCGAAAAACTGAGTCGTATTGCTAAGGGGCTGAAAGAATACAAGATCAGTCGTCAGCTGGCAGCACTGACAAAGCCAAAGCGTAAGGTAACGGCGGTTGTGATGCGGCTGAAAGGGCGGGTGTCGGAGTTGTATGCGAAGCTGGCCGGGCTATGAAAACGCTGAAGAAGGTCTCAATTGAGCCTGTTTTTGTTGAATTTATTCCGGAGGTTCTGGAACCCGGTAAGTTGTACATATCACGTCATTACCGAACATCGACACACAGCTGTTTTTGTGGCTGCGGACATAAGGTTGTGCTACCATTTACAGAAAACTTCTGGCAGCTGACTGAAAAGAACGGCAAGGTAAGTATCAGCCCATCGGTGGGAAACTATAACCTGCCTTGCCGTTCACACTATATCATTACCGGAAACGTGGCCAACTTCGTTTAGCCGGTTATTTGACCGAAATACCCATATGGCAGCATTGAAACCAAAAACAGCGATTGAGATAGCCAGGGAGATTGAAGACCGTGAACTCTCGCGCAAAGAACAGGAATGGAAAGACCTGATGGATTGGGTTAATATGCCTGCTTATGTTACTCAGGATGACGTTGAAAAGGCGCTGAAGAAATACGGCAAACGTAAGGCGAAAACGCCGCTATATATTCAGTTCAGAGCCATTATACCATTTGTTGACAATCCGACATCCTGGCGGATTTGGCTTGAAGTTGTGGATAAGAATGGCGCTCTTTTCGACGGCTATAAGGTGCAAGCAAGTCCTGCCTACATTCGGAATAGTGTATGGAGAGACAAGTCCTGGAAAGAGGACGTATTCAGCAATTCGCTTAGCTTCTACTCGAAGCCGCTGAATAATCCGGTGAAAGAGGTCGTAGCGCCGGAAAAGAAGGAGCCGAAGCCTAAAGCAGTGCCTAAGCCCAAAAAAACGGGGTTCCTGATTGATGATCTGGATTCAGGAGAAGAGTCCGGATCAATACCCGCCTGGATGGATTCGCCGCCGATTGTCAGGCTCCGGCTGCATTCAAAAGCTTTGTATTTAACTGATATGCTCAATACGCTGTAATATGGCTGAGATACTGGAAACCGACGCCTATAACCCAAATAAGAATACGACGAAATTCTGTTCGTACTGCAAAGACCCTGTTGCTCGCGGTAATGGATCGTCCAGCGTTGGGTTGTGTCAGCGTCATCTTGACGTTTGGCGGGAAGATGTTCAGTCCGGATTTAAGCGGAACCGCCTGAAAGACCTGATTGACCAGCATAACAACGCTGGTCTCCAGGAGCCGGAAGGGCTACCGTATCTGAAAATGAATTGCCGGGCACTGACGAAAAGGCTCAGTAAATTATGAGAACGAACTCCTGGTACGTGCTCAATGACGGCAGGCTTATCCGGATTATCAGCCGTGAGACATCCCGCCGGTCAGGTAAGCTTACTGTCCGTTTCTGGCAGTACAAGCCCTACGAGGGGCCGGAACAGCCTGATTTGATGAACTGGAACATTGTAGTCTGTGAAGGCACCCTTTACAGGTACACCGGACATAATCAGATTACCGGCCAGCCAGGCGGCCGGTTGGTGAAAGTGAGCCGGGAAAGGCTGACAGATATTAAGCCCTACTGGCAAATGTCATTTGAGGAATTTCAGAAGACAGTACGGTCACAGTCATATTCACGGCCGATGTACTCAGACCCGAAATACTTCAGCCAGCGTAATAGCAGACGGTACTACTATCTGTATGTAAACCGGGATACGCTGCAAGTACAGAAGGATCAAAACGGAGCGGACTATTTTGACTCCGAGAATGATAGCTGGGCGGCCAAACGGATGGCCTATGAATACATCATTCGTAAGGCAAAAGAAAAAGGGTTGCTGGGCGGGAAAGGGACCCGGTTAAGGCTACAGGAGAATATATCATTCCGGATTGAGCAACTGAAGCTGTTATAATCTTTCATAATCGCAACAATGAACATACAAGAGCTATATTCTGAAGAATCAAAGCGTTATGATACCCGCAAGGTCATTAACCGTGCTGGTAACGCCAAAATTGATCCTGAGTTTTTTGATATGCTTCGGAAAGACGGACTGACTTCTGAGTATATCGAATCATTCCCTTATCCGGTGTATAAATACTTCACTCAGATTACATTGCATGGCATTTTTCCGGCCAATGATCTTGACCGGATCACGGTCGGCGGGTATCAGAATGTAATTGTGAATAAAAACGGGTCGATTGGCATCAAGTACAATGCAATCGACTATGAAAAGAAAAAGCGCATCGGCAAGTACCTTAAACCCTATGGCTTCAGTTACTACCGCGACAGTTCCGGCGATGAATACAGTAAAGCATTTATCGAAAAACGTGACGCACTGGCCGACTACAACCGGATAGATGTGAGCAATTACTATGCTACCAAAACGGTAATGTATAACCCGTTTACCGGTAGATTTTATGTCCGTATTTACCTCAAAGCCATCTTTGAGCGTGAAGTATGGAGCTTTATCAAGGCCATTACGGGGGATGGCCAAAGTGACGTAGAACAACGTTATGAGCAGGCTCAAAAAGACCAGCAGAAGCGTGAGGCAGACCTTCAGGCTAAGTATAAATCCGATCAGGAAGAACGTCGCAAGGAAACACAGGGTCTGTTAGAACAGCTTAAAGACAGATTTGAACCTCAGATCAATCACCTGCCGGTCTGGGACGGTAAATTCAGTGAAGGTATGATCCTCATTCGTGCCGGGTTAATCTCCTGGCAGTCTAAGCCCGGTTTCTGGATGTGTTTTCTACAAAAGAAAGCCGGATGGTTTCAGGGCATCAAAAGTGAGCATCAGACGCCATTCGGACAGCCACGTAAAACCGCCTTCGACAAAAACGATAAAGTGTCTGAACGCACAGAAAAGGAGCTGGCTGACCAACTGACCGCAAAAGGTAAACTTCGGTGGTATGTTATGACCGGCCCTGCCAGGTATAACCTGCGGCTAAAGTCGAAACAAACCCGTTTAAACCAGCAACTATACAGCTTATGAGCAGCGAATATAAGCGTCTGGGTAAGGTATTCATTGTGTCTACTTCACTGGATTCGCAAAAGGAACTTGATATTCTGAGAAAACACCTGAGAGTAAAGGAGCCACAAAACTATTACATCAACTCCTTCACATTTTCAGATGACAGCCGGAATGCGATTGTAGAAATCAAGGCGATTAAGGTAGCAGGTAAACCGGTTAAGCTACAGATTGATGATATACCCCTCGATTGTTTCATCTACCAGGACCCTGACAAAACCTGGGTTGTAACCGAAGCAATGACCGGCAGTATGGTGGCAGAGAGCAAAACGCAGTCAGCAGCCTTGGCATCAGCAAAGGGCAAGCTTGACAGATACGCTGCCGCAACGGACAAATTCAACATGTTTGATAAGCTGATTGAGAATATCAACCGCATGGGTTTGTCTCCACGATATGAGTATGATCAGGCTGGCCATATGGCAGAGTTGAAGGCCGCACGTATCAAGGTGAAAATACCGCTGTTACTCGGTGTCAGAAAAAGCCGGTATCGAGGTGTACTTAACTCGCTTTAGGGTGGTTTTGGGCCGTTAAATACCGATTAATGCCGGTTAGGGCCAATGGCCACCAATCTCAATTATTTACTTCGTTCACAAATGAAAAAAGTCACTTTCAGAAAACTCGCAACTGAGGCCGATTCGATAAAGTTTTTGCAGAGCTTCCATGTGGTTCAGCAAAAATATTATACCTGTGTGCCAAAGTTTGAAGAGCAAACGAAAGAAGCAAATGGAACCACCTACTACCAGGGCACTCAGAAAACGTATGAGTTCAATGAGGTAAAAGGGATTCCATTCACGATCCGGATTAATGAAAATCTGGAAATGGACTGCTTTCTATACAAAGGGAAGGGAGCAAAAACCTGGATTGCATGGGATGCACTTACCGGTCATTCACTGGCGCAGCTGGCATCTACGAAAGAAGAAGCAATTAAGGATGCAAGCCTTAAAATTGAGTTAACTGTCAGAAGTTTAGGCATTCACGGAATGCTGAATGCTATTATTGACGTGCTTAATACCAAAGGATTGTCTCCGCGCTACGAATACAATCCGGATAAGCCTAAAGTTGCTGCACCTGATAAAAAGCCAGCGAAGAAACCAGTTGTAAAGCAGACAGCTGGCGACCGGCAGAGTCGGCTTCTTGACTTGCTGGCAGAACTGGCTATCGTAGGACAGCACTACATTCCCCGCGTTGTGTGGGGTAATCAGGGATTAGCTGCCCGGCAGGGCTTTACAGGCAGGAGAGCGCAGGACGAATACCACGGATGGGAGCTGGCACAGATCATCAAAAATAAAGATACTTTTGACGCTGTATTTCGGGATTTTCAGAATGCCGGCAACAAATACGGCTTTATAGTATCCTCATTACCAGCGGATAAAAAAGGCCCGTTCATCGTTATTCAGGAGTATTGGGATAACGAACAAAGTTTCATGGTAAAGTTTCCGGTCGATAGCTTGTTTACCAGGCGTCAGGAACTGGAAAACAGCCAGAAACAAAAGGCCACCCAGAAACCGGGGCCAACTCACTATCAGTCAAGTATCCTGCGTAATGCCTACTATGATGCCCTGCGGACAGGAGACAAAAAAACGGCTGAAGCACTCCTGCAAAAGATGCCTGATTTGCTTGTTGGCGCATCGTTTGCTGAAAAAAAGATTAAATCCATAAAGAAAGCCCGGAAAATCACTGAAGACTCACGAACCGGACGTTTCGGCCGTTTTTCGGACATTCAGTATCGCCGGGGTACAGGCACAAAAAAAAGCGTACAAGGTCTGTTTCCACAGGTAAAGCAGACAGATAACCTGTTGCCGGACAGCAGCTATCAGTATCGGTACATGACTAACCTGACTCCTGAAAATGCTGACTACTTTGTCATCTATGATTCGCCGGTTATTATCAATGCCGAAGCGGTAGCGTATGCAGTGGTTAAACGGCATAAGGCAAACGATGTCTTGACAGTGCGCTATTACTCCCGTTCGGGCAAGCATGTAGCGACTGATGACTTTGTAAAATACACAGACCGTATTGCTCATACTGAAGTGATTTACCGAGGCGACAACGGCAACAATACGATCTCTTACATAAACCGGATCATTAAAGGGTTATGGGGTGTAAAACGTCGCCGGAACAAGGCGCGTATAACTACCACCGTTAGCAAATGGAATGCCGCAAATTCTGTAACCAGACCATCTGCAATTACAGTAAGCTGGTCTGCCAGGGGTAATATTGACAGAGGGCTGAAAACAAAAATGTCACTTGAAGGAATTGCTATTCCTGAACGGATTCCAAATGGCCCTGAGTTCGACCGGATCACTAATGAACTGGCAATGCAAATACTGAACAGGTATTTAAGTGCCAATAACATGCGTGTCTATGATATTGATGTCCGGGTACCCGGCGCATACTCTATACAAAATGCTTTGATTGAACAGGTTTTAGGCACTAATGCCAAAAACCGGCCAGCGCCTAAATTTCAGAAAGGGGATTGGGTGAATTACACGCTGAAAAATCACTGGCCTGAAGCAGTGCAGATTGCGGAGAAAGCCCGATGGTCATTGAGGCACAATGAATATTACTATGTCGCTTACATTGACGGTGACGAGCCATTGCTGCTGGAAAGTGTATTGACACCGGCAAAAGGAAGTACTACCAAGCTTAAAACCAAAGCTTTACCATATATCAACAAACTAAATTCACTATGAAGATCACCCGGCAAAACTACGTAAAAACGGTAGTGCCTTTAGCTCAGAAAGGGTTTAAGGGAATTTCCAGTTCGACCGCCCAAAATACGTTTAAGGAGATTCATGACGATCTGGCTCATGACACCAAAAGCTTTTCCGACTATTCCCGCATCGACGCCGACAAAGAGGTGAGCGCCCTGGAAGCCCTGTACTACCAGAAGCTATCGAAATATCTGAACAAGTCGCAGATAGGCAGAGCGTCAAGCTTAAATGTAGCGCAGGCTGGCCGTGCAAAAACAGGAACCCGCAAAGCCGATACCTATATCGACCGTGAGCTTCAGATCAAAACCAAGATTGCCAAAGCTAAACTTTTATTACTTCAATCAACTCGCAAATGAAAATCTCCATCAACAATTACAAGACCCTGACTGAAGGGCTTGACGAAACCCAACTGCCGGAAGCATTACAGTCCGGTCACGATGTCATTAAGTTCGGTACCCGGAATTTCAAGTCATGGAGCCGGTACGAGTCGGATGCGGCATTCCGCGAAGTGGTAGACTTGCAGTTTGCAGAAATGGAAAAGTACTTGGGGGCAGGCAGTAAGAAAAAGGCAAATACGGCTAAAATCGGCACGTTACGCCGGGCATCATCTGTAAAAAAAACAGCTTCAGCCAGCCGTAAGGCCAGCGTTCAGGCAAAGGCAAAAAAAGCTACAGAAAAAGCCAAAGCGCGTAAAGAGAAAGAAGTTAAGCCCGTAAAAGCCAAAAAGACGGCCGCTAAGAAGACTTCTACCCCGAAGGCTGCCGGAACACGAACCGTCAGGACAACGCTGGGTAGGGCAGTTCTGGACGCATTGCGCGGAGATGCGCCGAAGGCTCCTAAAAAAGGCAAACGCAGCTTTCAGAACTCCGTAGCGACAAAACGCAAAGCCAACGAACGCCGTATTAAGCGCACATTAGGGGATCGCAAGCTGGTGCCGGTATCGGCCGGCAAGGCTGACCTGAAGGGTAAGCAATTCATTCGTCAGGTTGATAAGCTGGCAGATCAGATACATGAGAAGTCACGGACTGATAAAACAGTGACTTATCCTGTATATCGTATCAGTCGCAGTGAAGCCAAGCGTCAGGCTTTCCGAACGCTGAAGAATGTCAAATCCGGAAAAGTTAAGAACGTTAAACTAAAAGTATAATGAAAGTTTTCACCCCCCTGAACCGGCAAATTCAACAAAGAGACAACCTGAACCGCGCTATCGTAAAGGTATCCGGACAGACCGAAACGTTTGGCGTTGTACGTGTACGATGCCGGTTCGTGCCGGTTCAGGGGGGTGTTGATACCGGTTGGCTTGATCTCTCGTTATCCGGCACTACATTTTCAGGGTTGCCGGTTGTCAACGGAGGTTGGTACATGCTGGTCATTGAGGGTCTCAATGTGATTGGCACGGCGGTAGAGAAGGCAAACGTTGAGCGTGTTGGAATTGGGGAGGTCTTTTTGGTAGCCGGACATTCGGTTGCACATGGCGACGCCAATCCAATCGCCGGAAGTATCTCTGACCGCATTTCTGCCATTCCATTGCCAGGGGAGCCATACGCTAAGCCGTATGGCGACTCTGGTTTAGCCAGTGATCTGCCGGACATGAAGTTTGTGCAGTACGGTTCCGGTATCAGACCGGCCCCCTTTGGCACAAATCAATATTTCTGGTCAAAGTTTGCCGGGACTCTCAGTGACAGGGTTAATGTACCTGTAATGATCATGAATGCCGGATTCGGCGGCAGTAATCTGGTGCATTGGGCAATGTCGAGCCAGGGGCAGCAGTTTCAGCACGGTTTCATTCGCTCAGATATTGGGATGCCCTATGCAAACGTCAGAAATGCCCTGAATAAGTATGCAAGGCTTACCGGCATTCGTGCAATATTGGCTGATCACGGCCAGAACGATTATGATAGTCGGGATGAGACGGCAATTCTGACAAACTATCAGACGTGGGTTACACAGGCAAGAACTGACCTTGGATTCACGAAGCTGGCGGTTCTGATCAACAGGCAGACGCCTTATATAACAATGCCGAACGTTGATCACGGCGTTTGGATTCGCCGGGTACAGGATCGGATGACAACGTTTCCGGACTGCTTCCCTGGTCCGGACTATGACTTATTAACCGTCAGTGACCGATACGATCATATACACCTGACGCCTGCGGGGCAAGAGAAGGCGGCTCAGATGTGGTCAGAAGCGGTAAGTGAAACATTCCTGAAGGGATCAACCCCTTTCATTCCAATACCCGTACCGGCCGAACAGCAGGCGCTTGCTGCATCATCAGAAATATCAGGTTCAGCCGGGATCGGAAAGCAAATTTATACCTGGGCATTCATCGCCTTGATTACAACGACCATCACAGTACCTGTCTCTTATACACATCTCCGAGCCCACGAGACAAAAGGCAATC
>NZ_CAMFHL010000100.1 GCF_945952095.1 uncultured Arsenicibacter sp.
AGCCGACAAAATTTTCTTTGCCAAATGCTTGACTCGTTAACACAGTTCATGATAAGTATAGTTTTTGGTTAAATGCATCAGGCTAATTCGGCATAGGCGCCAAGGGTTAAAAAATTCTCAAAAGTTGGCTGAGATACCAGCCGGTCAAACAGGGCTGTGGCTTTTTCAAATTGTCCGGCCGCAAATGCCGCCTCTCCGGTCAGCTTCCGGATCGTATGAAGTTCTTCTGCCAGCAGTCGTCTGTAGTATAACTCATCAATAATTGTCCCATCGTTAGTATGCGCCTGATGGTGCAGCCATTGCCAGAGCTGTGCACGTGAAATTTCAGCGGTAGCAGCATCTTCCATAAGGTTGTGAATAGCCACAGCCCCGATGCCTCTGAGCCATGATTCGATATACAGGATACCGACACTGATATTCATCCGGATACCGGCTTCGGTAATAGTTGCTCCGGGTATTGTATAGTTCAGCAGGTCTTTGGCGGTAATCCGCAATTCTTGTCCGGACACTTCTTTCTGATGTAGCCGCGGGCCAAGTAATCTGTCAAACGGCTCCCGGGCGACCGGCACCAGATCAGGGTGTGCTACCCACGTGCCGTCGAATCCAAGGTTGGCTTCGTGTTCCTTATCGGCTTTTACCCTGGCCAGTGCCTGCTCGTTGACGGCCGGATCGCGGCGGTTCGGAATAAAGGCCGACATACCACCAATAGCATGTGCCCCTCTGCGGTGACAGGTTTGTACCAACAGTTGCGTATACGCTTTCATAAACGGTACCTGCATCGTAACCGCCGCCCTGTCGGGCAATGTAAAACCAGGCCAAGCATTAAATTTTTTGATAAAGCTGAAGATATAGTCCCACCGTCCGGCGTTGAGTCCGACAATATGCTGACGGAGTTCATACAGGATTTCGTCCATTTCGAAAGCGGCCAGAATAGTTTCGATCAATACTGTCGCCTTAATCGTTCCTGTTTCGAGCCCCAGATACCGTTGCGCGTCAATAAACAGATCGTTCCAGAGACGCGCCTCAACATGATTTTCCAGTTTAGGCAGGTAGAAATACGGGCCACTACCCCGCTGCAGCAATTCGTGTGCATTCCGGAACAAATACAGACCGAAATCGAAAATGCTGGCGGCGATTGGTTCACCGTTGACGAGCAGATGCTTTTCTTCCAGATGCCAGCCGCGCGGCCGTACCAGGAGAGTAGCTACCTGTTCATTGAGTACATAGGTCTTCCCGTTTTCGGCGGTAAAATCAATCTGCCGGCGAATCGCATCCGAGAGGTTACGCTGCCCATCCATCAGGTTTGTCCAGGTTGGCGCATTTGCATCCTCAAAATCGGCCATAAAAACGTTTGCACCGGAAT
The DNA here is from genome assembly GCF_945952095.1 of uncultured Arsenicibacter sp. Taxonomy (GTDB): domain Bacteria; phylum Bacteroidota; class Bacteroidia; order Cytophagales; family Spirosomataceae; genus Arsenicibacter. The sequence continues at coordinate 1,364 of NZ_CAMFHL010000100.1, forward strand.
TCAGGGCATTTACAATCATCTTGCGGTCGACCGGGCCGGTTATTTCAACGCGCCGTAGCTGCAAATCCCCGGGGATGTAGCCGACCTGCCAGTCAGCCTCACGTACAAATTGCGTCTGTTTCAGAAAATCCGGACGTTCACCTGCGTTGATCCTGGCTTGCCGAACGTCCCGGGCAATCAGTAACTCCTTCCTGCGTTTGTTAAACTTTGCATGCAGAAACGACAGAAAGTCAATGGCATCCTGCGTCAGCACATCTTCATGCCCTTGCAGAACTAATGTCGATTTGATTTGCTCAGCCACCATATGCTATTCGTTTTTCTTTGTACAATTATAATTTGCGAACTTTAATAAACAAGCGAATATTCGCAAAAACGTAAAAATTTGCTACACATTCTTTTATAATTTATATGGAGTAGAAAAACGGAATGCGTAAGTTTGACACTGAAGCAGAAAGACTCACTTGAATGGACATAAATTCGGACAGCATCAAAATTCTGTTTGGCCTCAAACTCCGGCAATTACGCATTGATAAGAGTATGACGCAGTATGATGTGGCAGACCTCTCGGGCCTGTCGGTTTCGTACATCAATGAGATCGAAAAGGGAAAAAAGTATCCTAAAACAGAAAAGATTATTGCCCTTGCGCAAGCCATGGGCGTATCGTATGATGCCCTGGTTTCGCTTCAGCTCAGCAAACGGATGGAACCCATCTATGAGTTATTGCGGTCAAACCTGCTCAAGGATCTGCCACTAAGCATGTTTGGTATTGAACCCGCCGACCTGCTCGAACTGCTGTCGGATGCTCCGGTCAAGCTCAGTGCGTTCATCAGTACCATGATGGAAATAAGCCGTCACTATAACCTTGGTGTCGAAGAGCTGTATTTCTCCGTATTGCGGACCTATCAGGAAATCCATGAGAACTACTTTGAAGACATTGAAAACGCCGCAGAAGCGTTTTTAACCGACATTAAAGCAAAAAAGGTAGTGGGTGAAGAGTTCCTGCGGAAGCATCTGGAAGCTGTATACGGCTACACGATTCAGATTTTCGACGAACAGGACTTTCCAAACCTCGGCAGTCTGCGGTCGGTTCTGATTCCGGGCGAGAAAAAACTGCTGCTGAACCGAATCCTTACCCACGACCAGCGCGCCTTTACGCTGGGGCGGGAAATCGGTTTCCTGCGCCTACAGATTAAAGAAAGACCGCTGACATCGTCGTGGGTAGAGGTGACGTCTTTTGAACAGGTGCTGAATAACTTCCGGGCATCTTACTTTGCAGGCGCCATTCTGATGCCAAAAGACAAGGTCTTACCACTACTCGAACAGTGGCTGGCGCTGCCCACCTGGGAAAAAGCCGGTCAGTTTCTGCACCGCATGCTCGATGAGCTACAGGCTACGCCCGAAACGCTGCTACACCGTATGAGTAACTTTCTGCCAAAGTACTTCGGCGTTGACCAGCTCTTTTTCCTGCGGTTTGAGCACAAGCCCGGCAGTCAGACATTTGACCTTACTAAGGAAATGCACCTGGCAAGGCTACATAACCCGCATGGCATTACCAATGAACATTACTGCCGGCGGTGGGTTTCGTTGTCTATGCTGTTTGAGCTGGCCGCTATGCAGCAGGCAAATGCGCCTAAAGCCCCTATCCTGCGGGCACAAATTTCCGATTACATCGACTCCCACAACGCCTATCTGGTCTTTGGCTTTGCCCGCCCGCTCACACCGATCAAAAACCTTAATCACAGTGTGTCAATGGGCATTCTGGTAAATGAGGCAACCAAAGCCCGGATCAAGTTTTTAGCTGACCCTGCTCTTATTCACCGTAAGGTAAACGAGTCCTGTGAACGCTGCCGTGCCGTTGATTGTCAGGAACGTCAGGCCGAACCGATTTTATTGCGGCGCCGTGAGCAGGTTGAAATCATCAAGGAAACCTTACTGCAAATGGGCGTTAAGTAAGTTTTATCCTTTCCGGATGAAGTAGTCATTAAATTTTCTGTCTTTACCATACTGTCAGTTAAACGTTTTTGCGTTATGCCTGTCTAACGGGCTTAGACCCAATTAACTAACTATGCATATGCGTAAAGAAAAGCAGGCTACCGCCCGAATGCGTCATTTATTCGACCGGGCGGGCTTTGGCGCTACTCCTGCCGGCATAGCAGAAGCAGCACAGTCTCCGGTCAGGAAAGTGGTGCGCACGCTCTTTAAACAGAGTGAAGAGTACACACCCTTTACCGTCATTGATCCCGAAGAATACAGTCCGAAGAAACAGCTGAAGAACATGGCGCAGAACGGCATGCTCGACCGCGATTCGCTTAAAGCACGCATTAAAGAGAACGCCGAGCTCGTGCGCGATCTCAACGTTACCTGGCTCGACCGGATGGCCTCCGGCAAGGGAGCCCTCCGCGAAAAGATGGCGCTGTTCTGGCACGGTCATTTTGCCTGCCGCGCCCAGGGCCGCAATGGTCTGGTGATGCAGCAATATGCCAATGTCGTAAGGCAGCATGCACTCGGCAAGTTCGGCGATCTGCTGGCAGGTGTCTCGAAAACGCCGGCCATGCTTCAGTTTCTGAACGCTCAGCAAAACAAGAAAAACGCCCCTAACGAGAACTTTGCCCGTGAGGTGATGGAGCTCTTTACGCTCGGTCGCGGCAACTATACCGAACATGACATCAAGGAAGCCGCCCGCGCCTTTACCGGCTGGGGCTTCAATATCGACGGCGAATTTACGTTCCGGCAGCAGGCACATGATACCGGCGAAAAAGAGATTTTCGGTAAAAAAGGTGCGTTTACCGGCGATGATGTGCTCACTATGCTTCTGGAGCAGAAACAAACCGCCCGCTACATTACCAGAAAAATATACCGTTATTTCGTTAACGAACAGGAAGACAGGCAGCGGGTTGATACCCTCGCCGATGGTTTTTACCGGTCCGGCTACGACATTACGCAGCTGATGGAAACCATCTTTACCGCCGACTGGTTCTACGATCCGGCCAATATCGGTGCGCACATCAAGTCGCCGGTTGAGTTACTGGCAGGGATGCGCCACACACTGGGTGTGCAGTTTGATCAGCCGCAACCACAAGTGTTTGTCCAGCGGACGCTCGGGCAGGTGCTGTTTTACCCGCCAAACGTGGCAGGCTGGCCCGGCGGCAGGAACTGGATTGACTCGTCAAGTCTGCTCTTCCGCATGAAACTGCCGGACTATGTTCTCAAAGCGGCAGAAGTGAACATCCGGGCCAAAGACGAAGCCGATGTCAACGCCGAGCTGTTGGCCAAACGGGGCAAAAATCAGTTCACAACAATCGTCAACTGGGACGAGTTTGAAAAGCCGTTCCAACGCGTAAAAGATGAGGAACTCCTGGAATCTCTGGCGACCTACCTGCTGCCCTACCCCTTACAGCCGGTTCAGCAACAGCTGATTTTAAAAACGATAAAGCCCGGCCAGACACACAGTGAACAAATCCGGACGCTAACGGCCGCCCTGATGAGTTTACCCGAATACCAGCTTTCGTAAACCAAAGGGCGAAAGAGATAAAGAGTGAAAGAGCAGGTGTCGCGCAGTGAAAGAGCGAAAGTATTCGCCTGACTGCGGGTCTGCGAGCTACAGACTTTCACTCAATCACTCTTTCGCTCATTCACTCATTGACACATGAAACGTCGCGAATTTCTCAATAAATCGGCGCTGGCCACGGCGGGAACCATGATGATCCCGCATTTTCTGAAGGCCTATGAAACCAGCCACCTCGGCTCCGGAGCGCCTGCCCATAAAATACTGGTGGTTGTGCAACTGTCGGGCGGTAACGACGGTCTGAACACGGTTGTGCCCTACCGCAACGATATTTACTACCGCGAACGGCCGGGCATTGCCATTAAAGCGGACAAGGTACTCAAGCTGAACGATGATGTAGGGTTCAACCCCGCTCTGGAATCAATAAAGGGATTATACGACGACGGGCTGCTGACCATTATCAACAACGTGGGCTACCCCAACCCCGACCGCTCCCATTTCCGGTCGATGGACATCTGGCATACCGCCAGTGACTCCGATAAGTACGTACAAACCGGCTGGGTCGGGCGGTATCTCGATGCGAACTGTAGCGGCAAAGCCTGCGAGCCGCATCGCGCCATTGAAGTTGACGATACGCTGAGTCTGGCCATGAAAGGATCCGATATTAACGGTCTGGCAGTGCTTGACCCGAAGAAGCTGTACAATCAGACCCGCAGTGGTCTGGTGCACGGGTTGTCGGAAAGCAAGCTGGAGGCACAGCATGAAAACGTAGCCTACCTCTATAAAACGCTGGCCGAAACCGTGTCCTCGGCAGACTATGTCTATGATAAGGCGAAGCGGGTTAAGGCCAGTCAGATCGCCTATCCCGGCAGTGAGTTGGGTAACCGGCTGAAAACCGTCTCGGAACTCATTCAGTCCGATGTGTCAACGAGTGTGTATTACATCTCAATCGGTGGGTTCGACACACACATCAATCAGGTGAATCAGCAGGAGCGGTTGCTGAGTCAATATGCCGAAGCGGTCAACGCCTTTATGCGCGACATGAAGCAGGCGGGTCTGGTCAATGATGTGTTGCTGATGACGTTTTCGGAGTTCGGCCGGCGGGTAAAGCAGAATGCCAGTAACGGTACCGACCACGGCACCGCAAACAATGTGTTTCTGTTTGGCGGCAACCTGACGCCCGGCAAGGTCTTCAACGAAGCCCCCAACCTGACCAACCTCGACGAGGGCGATTTAAAATATAGTGTCGATTTCCGCAGCATTTATGCAACACTGCTCCGGAACTGGCTGAAAACCGATGATGTTGCTATCCTCGGCAAAAAGTTTGATACCTTACAGTTTGTGTAGTTCTTAAACAGTGGTGGCACGACAGGAGGACGCCCCTGTCCTCCTGTCGTGCCACCACTAAACACTACGCACGTTGCTCTCTACCCTACGCTCCCAGCGGCTTTTCCATAATGTAATCTTCCATCAGGAACCCGTTGCCGATATCGATATTCTCCTGACCGGCCACGGTAAAGCCGATTTTTTCGTAAAAAGCCAGGGCTTTATTATACCGGTTTACGTTAAGCGACATGGTCGTATTTCCGTACGTCTCCGCAACATCTGCAACCTTTTCCAGCAACACGCGCCCTACACCTTTGCCCTGTTGGTTAGGCAGGATGTAAAGCTTGTGTACTTTGATGGTCGGTTTATCCTTATAGTCGGGCTGGCACGAGACAAAGCCGACGGCTTCGTCATCGTCCATTGCCAGAAAAAACTGATGGCCACCCGTTGTCATCTGTGCTTCCAGCGCCGGTGCAGCATACATCCAGTCGAGCATGTATGCAATCTGTTCAGCAGACAGGATAGCGCCGAATGTTTCCGGCCAGGTCTGGTAAGCAATCCGCCGGATAACGGGAATATCGGTAGTTGATGCCGTTACGATGGTAATCATAGATCAGTCGGTTATTGGCTCATCTTTCCGTCGACCAGGCGCCAGATGCCAACCGGATTTCCGTCTTTCAGTTCAACAGGTAAGAGTGCCTGCGGGAAGCCCTGATAGCAAACCGGCCGCGCAAAGCGGCGGATAGCATTGGTACCAACGGAGGTACTGCGGCTGTCGGTAGTTGCCGGATACGGGCCACCATGCTGCATGGCGTGGCTTACCTCAACCCCCGTCGGGAAGCTGTTGATGATAAGCCGGCCGACTTTCTGTTCCAATATGGCCAGCAGGTCGGCATAGGCAACCAGCTCGTCGTCGGTCCCATGTACTGTTGCCGTCAGATGGCCTTCCAGCGAACGGGCGGCATCCAGTAACTGCTCCCGGGTATCGGCCTGGATAATGACGCTGCTTGGCCCGAATACCTCTTCGGCCAGATCCGCTGTTTTCAGGAAATTGTCAGCCGAAGCCGTTAGCAATGCCGGCGTGCCTAACGCAAAACCGTCGGTTGCCGGCCCCTCCCCTACTACCGTTACACCGTCAATTGTTTTCAGGTGCGACACCCCCCGTGTGTAGGCTTCCTGAATGCCTTTTGTCAGCATCGCAGCCGGAGCTGCCTGCTCCACTGCCGCCCGTGCCTGCTCTACAAAAACACCTGTCGTTTCTGCTGATTGCAGGAGCACCAATCCTGGATTAGTACAAAACTGCCCAACCCCTAACGTGACCGATGAAACATAGGCTTGTGCCAGTGCGGCTCCTTTTTGTGCCACAATTTCAGGCAGGAAGAAAACCGGGTTTGTACTGCCCATTTCGGCATAAACCGGGATTGGTTCCGGCCGTTGATTAGCCGCATCGAAGATTGCCTTGCCGCCACGCAGCGAACCGGTAAATCCGATGGCTTTGATCAGCGGATTTTGCACAATCGCCATCCCGACCGCTACTGTCCGGCCCTGAACCATCGAAAATGTACCCGCCGGCAGCCCGCACGCCTCAACCGCACGGCTGATGGCCAGGCCAACCAACTCTGATGTACCCGGGTGGGCAGGATGTGCTTTTACGACCACCGGACACCCTGCTGCAAGGGCAGAAGCCGTATCACCACCCGCTACCGAGAAGGCCAGCGGGAAGTTACTGGCGCCGAAAATACCGACCGGTCCCAGCGGACGAAGCATCTGCCGCAGGTCCGGACGAGGCAGGGGCTGACGGTCCGGCAAGGCGGTATCAATGCGGGCATCGACCCATGACCCTTCACGGACATACTGCGCAAACAACCGCAGCTGACCGGTTGTCCGGCCGCGCTCACCGGTCAGCCGGGCCATTGGCAAGGCCGTCTCCGCGTGTGCCCGCTCCGGCAGGGCATCGCCCAGATTTTCGATTTCGGTGGCAATCCGCTCCAGAAACAGGGCGCGCTGCTCACCGGTTGTCTGCCGGTAGACCTGAAAGGCTTCGGCCGCCCGGGCGCAGGCCTCAGCGACTTCGGCGGCCGTCGCTTCGTGAAAATCGCCCGGCAGCGACTCACCCGTCGCGGGGTTGATGCCCTGAAAAATTTCCGTATTTGCGGCGCTTCGTGTAGCAGCCAGGAATTGATGACCAGTTAAGGAAGAAGACATTGCTGTGCGTTAAAATAATGGCTTTCGAAGGCAAGTTACTAAAAACGGAGCGTACGCAGACGGCTCTTTATACGGGAAGAAAGGACTCGACAAAATCGTATAAATTTCCGTCAAAAAGTGATCATAAAAACGAGCGACCGGTGTGGCTGCCCACAAGGGTTACTTTCTTTTTTGTAGATATCTTTCCACAAAAAAACGCCAACTATCTACAGTTGGCGTTTTTAAGATCAGGTGTATGTATCCTTAATTTTTGTCGTTATCCAGACGGTCACCTGCCCGTTTGAACCCTTTTTTAACTTCCTGCCAGGCATCCGCTGTGGCATCCTGCGCGTTTTTCATATCTGCTTTCAGCTCGTCGCGTTCCTGCTTCAGCTTATCCAGCTCCTCGCGGGCATCCGCTTTTGCTTCACGGCCTTCGCGTTTGATTTTGGCCTGTAATTCGTCAATTTTGGTATCCAGCTTCTCCTGCTGCTCTTTCATGTTAGCAACGGCTTTATCGCGTTCTTCACGGAAATCAGCTGCTGCTTCATCGGCCTTGGCTTCAACTTTATCACCGGCCTCTTTCATATCTTCACGGGCATCTGCCGTAGCCTCTTTGGTGTCGGCTTCTATTGCATCGCCTGTATTTTCCAGCGCATCTTCAGTCCGCGACTCTTTTTTGTTATCTGAGCTGCATGACGGCAGCATAGCTAATGAGGTAAAGACCAGACCGGCGGCCAGAAAATAACGAAGCTGTTTTGCGAAAACCTGGATAGATTTCATAACGTTTGTGTAGTTTGTTTTAGTTTGACTACTGTCTTAAAAACAAACGTCATGCCAAAGCTCTCTGCCTTATTTCCATTTGATGGCACACCCAATCGGCCGGGTTACCGGATTTACGATGGCTTTTCCGGCAATTAAGCTCGCCAGGGCATCTTCCAGGTAACGGACACGCACACTATTTGCATCCTGCGGGTTATCATCAATGGCACCGGTATACTGTAGGGTAAACTGACCACCTGTTTGCTTTAATACATAAACCTGTGGTGTTTTTGTCACACCAAACAGCCGGGCTACCTGCTGTGTTTCATCAAACAGATACGGGAACGGGTAGCTCCGCTCACGCGAACGCGCTTTCATGTTGTCGAAAGAGTCATCTTCATAAGCTGCCGGATCGTTCGATTGAATGGCAATTACCGGATAGCCCTGACCGGCATACCGTTGATGCACCGATAACAAGCGATCTTCATAACTCTTGGCAAACGGACAGTGATTGGAGGTAAAGACAACGATTACCCCTTTCTGCCCGCGGTAGTCCTGTAAGGAAACCTGACGGTCATCTACGTTTTTGAGCCGGAAATCACTTACCGCGTCGCCGATTCCGTACGTTTTGGGTGATTGCGCCCAGGCACCAGCCAAAGTCAGCACAGATAGCATTACTGCCCACATAACCGGCTGACTCCGTTTTGTTTTCATTTTAGTAGCGTATTTGTTTAATACTTAGATAACGTTGCTGCCCGAAAGATTAATGGCAATAATCAATAATACTACTCTTTGTCGCCAAAAAATAACCATTCATCCTTTTTTTATTCCATTCTATCGTACACTGTTTGTTTACTAAACACTGTTCAGTTACATTTGTTCCGTTAACAATGTACCCATGGGAATTACCGAACGCAAGGAACGGGAAAAAGAAGAAATGCGGAAACGGATTCTGGATGCAGCCCAAACGCTGTTTCTGGAAAACGGTTACGAAAAGGTGAGTATCCGCAACATTGCGGATGCTATTGAATACAGTCCGGCCACGATCTACCTCTATTTCAAAGACAAAAATGAACTGCTTTACGCGGTTCATAAAAAGGGCTTTGGATTGATGCTACAGGATTTTGCGCCGATTGCCACAATTGATGATCCGTTTGAACGGCTTGTTGAAATGGGGCGACGTTATATCAGTTTTGCCGTGAACAACCCAGAGTTATTTGACCTGATGTTTATCATGGTAGGACCGATGGAAGCATGCCTTGACGATGAATGGGATGAAGGGAAAAACGCCTTTAATACCCTGGTACAGGTTGTCCGGGATTGTATTAACGCCGGTGTGTTCAAACCACAGGACCCTGAGGTAGCGGCAATGATGATCTGGAGTGCCATTCATGGTTATACTGCCCTGTTTCTGCGTAAACGCATGATGATGTTTAGCGAAGAACGCCGGCAGGAACTGATGACTGAAGCCTTCAACCTTTTTTGTGATACGATAAAAAGAGGGCTCTAAAATTTTTACCATTTTACTAAACACTGTTCACTAAATGACCTACGATTATGAATCTCTTAATCAGGCATTCGCGTAAATTAGTATACTTAGTGTCGATATGCTCAGGCCTGACTACTGCTGTAGCGCAACCTGCTCCCGGCAAATCTTCTGCCGTACTGGAAGCGTACATTCAGGAAGGCTTACAGAATAACCTGGCACTCCGCCAGGAACATCTGGAAATCAAACGCGTTACCGAATCACTGAATCAGGCAAAGGCGCTGTTCTACCCGAGGTTTACCTTTAACCCGACCTATTCACTCGCTGCGGGTGGCCGTCGTCTCGAATTTCCGGTGGGTGACATGCTGAATCCGGTGTATAAAACCCTGAATCAGCTGACGGGGGCCGAACGCTTTCCGACCAATCTGGAAAATGTTAATCAGCTGCTGGCCCCTACTAATTTCCACGACACACGTATTAATGTCCAGTATGCAATCTACAATACTGACATTCAGTACAATTACCTTATTCAAAAAGACTTGCTGAGTGCACAGGAGTCCCGTAAACGGGTGGTAGCCAACGAGCTCAGGTACAACATTACTACTGCTTACTACCAGTACCTGCAAACCCTCGACGCAATCCGGATTTTTACAAACTCCCGCAACCTGCTCCGTGAGCTGACCCGCCTGAACCAGAAGCTCGTCAGCAACAATGTCGCTACGAAAGATGTTGTTACTTCGGCCGAGTATGAAGTCAGTAAAATCGGGCAGCAACTGGCCAATGCAGAAAAAAACCGCACAACGGCTCAGGCCTATTTCAATTTTCTGCTGAATAAAGAGCTGCAATCGGCCATTACCATCGACAGTACATTGCTGGAGCAACAACCGGCTCAGGTTACTGAAACCATTACCGGATTACAGGAAACAGCCATTACCCGCCGGCAGGAACTGACGCAGCTGCAAAGCTCGATCCGCGCCGCCCAGAATGCGGTAAAACTAAATGAAGCCAATGCTAAAATTCCGTCGGTATACCTGGGAGGCTATACCGGCTTTCAGGGCTACGGCTACACCTTCCGCAATCAGGCCTATGGCATCGCCCAACTTGGTCTGAGCTGGGATCTGTTTAAAGGCTACGAGAAGCGGTCAAAAATCCAGCAGGCCAGAATTCAGGTGGATGCCCTCCAGACAAAACTCAGCGAAGTACAGCAGCAGATCCGGCTTCAGGTAGTCCAGGCAGATGCGGGGATTGATGCTGCACAGGAAAGTCTGCAGGCAACACGGCAGGGAGTCACGGCCACGAACCAGACACTTAAAGTTATCGATAGCCGGTACCGTAACGGACAGGCGCTGCTCATCGAACTCCTGAAGGCCCAAAATGATTACCTGACGGCACAGATCCAGCAATCCCTGGCTATGTATGACCTGCTGGTAAAACGGGCAGACCTGAGCCGCATTCTGGCGGAATAAGTTCCCTGTACAGAACAGTATCACTAATGAACCCACGCGCTGGCCATCAGCCGGCGTATATGTCTCACTCTCATTTCCATAAATTATGAAAACCACGCATTACCTAGTAGCCATACTACCGGCGGTTTTCCTGTGGGCATGCGGCACCAAAGCCGACGAAAAGCCCGCCTCATCACCGGCCGAAGAAACGGTAATTCCGGTACGGCTGACCAAAACAGACGTTGTTGTCCGGGCAGAACCGGTTGTTGCGTCGGGACTGGTGTCGTCGGCCGAAGAAGCCCGCCTCTCCTTCAAAATCGGCGGCATTGTCAATAAACTTTACGTGGACGAAGGACAGTTTGTCCGCAAAGGTCAGTTGCTGGCCACACTCGATCTGACCGAGATTAACGCACAGGTAGCCCAGGCACAGCTCGGTGTCGAGAAATCGGAGCGTGATCTGAACCGGGTAAAAGCCATGTATGCCGATACAGCCGCCACTCTGGAGCAGATGCAGAACGCAACGACCGGTAGTAATGTTGCCCGGCAGAGCCTGACCATTGCACAGTTTAACCGAAACTTTGCGCAGATCAGGGCAACAATCGACGGCACGGTTACCCGCAAACTCATGAACGAAGGCGAACTGGCAGGTCCGGGCTCACCGGTTTTCATGATTTCCGGCAACCGGCAAAACGACTGGATTGTGCGGGTTGGGGTGTCGGATAAAGACTGGGCACGGCTTAAAATCGGTAACCGGGCGACAATTGCGCTGGATGCCTACCCAAACCAGACGTTTAGCGGCACCGTTCAGGAGCTGGCTCAGGCTGCCGATCCGATGAACAAGCTGTATGAGGTGGAAGTACGCCTTCAGCCGGCCGGTGTTAAACTGGCGCCCGGTCTGTTTGCCAAGGTTACGCTCCAGCCCGGCCAAAGCCGCAGCTACAGCATCGTACCGGTCGAAGCCATTGTGGAAGGCAACGGCAAGGACGGATTTGTGTATACACTGGCTGCTGACCGGAAACATGTACAGAAGATACCGGTTCAGATCGGCTTCATCGACGGCGCTAACGTACTGCTGACAAACGGTTTATCTGCTAACAGCGAAGTGGTCACGGCGGGCTCTGCCTACCTCACAGAAAACTCAACGGTCCAGGTTAAATAATCTCCGTGATACTCCGTGCCAAACTCAGAGAACCTCCGTGGTTAGTTCTTCTTTTTTAACCACAGAGGACACAAAGTATGGCACAGAGTTTCAAAGAGTCAAAACGATATACGATGAACTTGTCTGAATTTTCCGTCAAAAACTGGCAGTTTATGCTGGTGCTGTTTGTGGCTGTGCTGGCCCTGGGCATCAACTCCCTGCTGAATATGCCACGGGGCGAAGACCCTGAGTTTGTGGCCCCGAGCTTTGCCGTCGCCGTGATCTATCCCGGCACGGATGCTACAGATATGGAAAAGCTGGTAGTCGATCCCGGCGAAGCCCGCTTCAATGCCCTCGATGACATGAACCATGTTATCACCAACGTAGACGACGGGCTGGCTGTGTTCCGGATTGAGTATGACTACGGCGTTAATCCGGATGAAAAATATCAGGAAATCGTCCGCGAAGTAAATGCTCTGAAAGGTGAGCTTCCGGCGGATATCTTCCGCATTGACATCAAAAAATTCTCGCCGACCGATGTGAACATTGTGCAGGTTGCCCTGCTATCTGAAGTGGCATCATCAAAAGAGCTGGGCGAGTACGGCGATGACCTGAAAAAGCGCTTTGAAAAGATCAAAAGCCTTAAAAATGCGGAAGACTGGGGCTATCCGGCCAGCGTAGTCAGGGTATCGCTTAATATCGAGAAAATGGCTCAGAACGGCGTGTCCGTAAACCGCGTACTGGGCGCTTTACAGGCTGAAAACCTGAACATTCCAGGCGGCAGTCTCCAGGCAGGCACCCGCAAATTCAACGTAAAAACGTCGGGCGATTACCAGTCACTCAATGAAATCCGGAATACGATTGTCGCCACCAACGGGCAGAAAATTATCTACCTGCGCGATGTCGCCGATGTTGATTTTAACTACGAAGAAGAAACCCATATCACGCGGCTGAACGGCCATCGGGCGGTACTGGTAACGGCCGGGCAGAAAATGGGCGAAAACATTGCCAAAGTCGGCGAAATGGTTAATCCGGTTATCGACGACTTTGCGAAAACACTGCCGACGCACATTACACTGGTCAAAAACTTCGATCAGTCGGCCAGTGTCAACAAACGGCTCAGCCGCTTTGCCAAAGACTTCGGCATTGCGATCCTGCTTGTGTCGCTGACGTTATTACCCCTCGGATTCCGGGCGGCGGTTGTGGTGATGATCTCGATTCCGCTTTCGCTGGCAATCGGTCTGGCCGGACTCGATTTTCTGGGTTTCAGTATCAACCAGCTGAGTATTGTCGGCCTGATTGTGGCGCTCGGCATTCTGGTCGATGACTCGATTGTAGTGGTCGAAAACATCGAGCGATACCTGCGCGAAGGTTTTTCGAGACGCGAGGCCGCCATCCGTGCCACTAAACAAATTACGCTGGCAGTTATTGGCTGTACAGTAACGCTGATACTGGCCTTCTTACCGCTGATGTTTCTTCCCGAAGCATCGGGAGACTTTATCCGGTCGCTGCCAACGGCGGTAGTAACCACTATTCTGGCGTCGTTGCTGGTCTCGCTGACGATTGTACCGTTCCTGTCAAGCCGTATCCTGAAAGAATCGCACAACCCGGACGGCAACATCTTCCTGCGGGCCCTGAAAAAACTGATCAGCGGATCGTACAGCCGCCTGTTACACTGGGGCTTACGGCACCCGTCCATTACGCTGATTATTGCCGGCGTCATTTTTGCCGGTTCCTTATCGATGTTCAAAACGGTTGGGTTTGCCCTGTTTCCGGCTTCCGAAAAGCCCCAGTTTCTGATTAATATCGAAACACCGGAAGGCACCAGCCTGACCGAAACCGACCGCGTTGCCCGCTATGTTGAAGGAAAACTGAAACAGAACACAAGCGTTAAGTATGTGACCACCAACGTTGGGAAAGGTCAGCCACGGATTTATTACAACGTCATTCAGCGGAACGAATCAACTAATTACGCTCAGTTTTTTGTCCAGCTTCAGGATATGGAGCCAGCCGAAAAGCGCGCACTGATCGACGAACTGCGGGAAGCCTTTTCGGCCTATCCAAATGCCAAAATCGAAGTAAAGGACTTTGAACAGGGACCGGATCAGGAAGCGCCCGTCGCTGTCCGGATATTCGGCGAAAACCTCGACTCGCTCAAGGTAATGGCTGCCCGTGTCGAAACCGAATTCAAAAAAACACCTGGCCTGATTTACGTAAAAAATCCGCTGGCTAATCAGAAAACCGACCTGCGGGTACGGATCAACAAGGAAAAAGCGGGGCTGCTGGGCATTTCGATTGCTGATGTTAACCGGACTATCCGTCTGGCGGTTGCAGGCCTCAACGTCGGCACGTTTAAGGAGCCAAACGGCGATGATTATACCATCAACGTGACGATGCCTAAAGGTAAAATTACCGACCAGAGCGTACTCAATAATCTCTACGTGAACACGATGACGGGGAGTGCGGTGCCGCTGCGCCAGATTGCTGATCTCGAGTTTGAAAGCGGTACCAACCAGATCCGTCACTACGATAAGGACCGCTACGTGACCATTACGGGCTTTGTTAAAACAGGGTATCTGGTTGATGATGTGTTTAATGACGTATTGCGGAAACTGAATACCCTGAAGTTTCCGAAAGGCTTCAGCTACAAGGCTGCGGGCGAACTGGAAAGCCGTGAGAAATCTTTTGGTGGTTTGGGCACCATCATCCTGATTACCGTTTTCGGGTTTATTGCCGTGCTGGTTCTGGAATTCGGCACCTTCAAAAGTACGCTGATCGTGCTTTCTGTGATTCCGCTGGGCATTATCGGCGCGGTATTGGCGCTGTATATCACCGGCAATCCATTTTCGTTTGTGGCGGTTATCGGCCTGATTGCGCTGATCGGTATTGAGGTAAAAAACTCCATTCTGCTCGTTGATTTCACCAATCAGCTGCGGGAAGAAGGCAGGTCGCTGCTGGATGCCATTCAGGAAGCAGGGGAAATCCGTTTCGTACCTATTGTACTGACATCACTGACGGCGATCGGCGGCCTTATTCCCCTGGCAGTTGAAGGCAACCCGCTCTATTCGCCATTGGCCTGGGTATTGATCGGAGGGCTGATTTCCTCAACCTTACTATCGCGGATCGTAACGCCGGTATTGTATAAGTTACTGCCACCGGGCATCACCCTTAAAAAACAGCCACCGGTAGTATCCGGACAACCGGAACTAGTCTGACTCATCACAACGCCGCTGGTACGAAGCCAGCGGCGTTGGTGTTATATAACTAAGTGATGATTAGCGGCTCACAATCTTCACCAGCATACCCCGCTGCACCTGATCGTCGGCTTTCATGCTGTTCAGCGTTCCCAGTTCTTCCAGGCGGGCCGCCGGCATGCCTAATGCCGTCATAACCTCCCTGAATGTACCGGCCCGTGGTGCCGCTTTTATACGCACCCGTTCGGGCTGACGGTTAATTTTTTCCGGATCAGTTAACGCCTTAAAGCCACCGGCAACCTGCCGGAAGGTATCATAGCGGTTACCGAAGTTTGCGGCCTGTGCCAGTCCATGAAGTGCATAAACGGCGTTGTTATACTGAATCAGCCACGTACCGATCTGAAGGCGCGTTTTCGGGTCCTGCTGCTGCTGTTGGCCGGCTTGTTGCTGCTGGGCCTGTTGCTGCGAAATCAGTACCACCGCCGGATTGCCGTTGATGGTTGTTCTCGTATTTTCCTGCACCGTCAGACCAAGCTCCTTAACCAGATTCTGTGCGGCTTCTTCCAGCGTTTTACCATTGGCCATCATCAGGATCATGGCAGACTGCCCGTCTTTCGGACCCATCTGGAACTGAGCCGGCGAGTTCTGATGGGCCCAGCCAGCCGGTACCGGAAACTGAAAACGCAGCTCAGGATGGTAAAACTGATTATTCTCGACAAAGCCCTGTTTCGGATCTTCGCCAAAGACAATGCCGTCAATCATGCGGAGATAGCTATCGCGGTTTGCCTGATAATTACCCGGATTTTTGCGCTGATAGTCCGTTGCCAGTTCATTGACACGCGTCAGCCGGTTCCCCGGATCGGGGTGCGTCGACTGGAATTGCGGAATGGCCTGACCTGAGTTGTCCTGAATCCGTTTGATGGTGCCGAAAAAGTTGGCCATCTGGTGCGCATCATAACCAATCTTACTTGAGTACTCCACGCCGATGCCGTCAGACTCCGTTTCGTGCGAACGGCTGTAGCCCAGCAACGCCAGCTGAAGCCCCTGAGCAGCGGCTTCGGTCAACTGCCCTGTTTTATCCAGCAACACCGAACCCAGAATCAGCCCGGCCGTACCAAATAACTGGGTACTTTGCTGCCGTGCCGAATGCCGCGCCGTAATGTGCCCGATTTCGTGGCCCAACACCCCTGCAAACTCGGCTTCATTGTTGAAATGTGCCATGATTCCCCGCGTGAAATACACGTAGCCACCCGGCACCGCAAAGGCATTCACCACCGGTGAATCCACGATGTAAAACTGGTAAGGCAAATCGGGACGGTGCGAAATCTGCGCCATCGCCTTGCCTTTCTGGTTGATAAATTCCTGTAACTTTTTATCGTCGTACAACCCCATTGTTGACACGACAGATGGATGCGACTGCTGACCAAGGGCAATTTCCTGCTCTTTAGACATTAAAATGACCTCCCGCTTTCCGGTTACCGGATTCCGCGAGCAGGCCGTTAAGCCAATCAGTGTGATGAATAGAAGCGAACGTATTGATGTCATTTTTCAGTAATGTGATGGTTTGTAGTGGGGTATAACTACTCAAAGGTAAGACCGGTTTTAATCTATGATCCTGCTGACAACATTCCGGACGAAAACTCCTGTAAGGACGCATGCATTCCGGTTACCTTATTAAAACCGTAATAACCTGTTTAGTAGCCCCTTCAGTCAGCACCAGCCAATACAGCCCCGGACTCAGCGGCTGAACCGGCACCCACTGACCTTCCTGCATTCCCGTTTGCTGCCATTGGCCGGTAACCGGCTGTCCGGCGGGCGTCAACACGACTACCTCCGGCCGCACAGCCTGTTGTAATACCACGAAAATACCGGCCGGACTGGCCGGATTCGGTGCAACAGCCGCTAACGGACGATCTGTTTTGACCGTGACCAGAACCGGCTTAGCGGCATACCGCCGGCCATCGCTGTCAACATGCAGTAACTGGTAATAGCTTGTTCCTTCGGGCGGCTGATGATCCAGAAACGTATACCGCTGCCGGCCTTGCGAATTCCCTGTAGCCGGTTGTTCATGGATGCGTTCGTAGGCGAAACCATCGCGGCTACGCTGTACAACAAAGAGGCCCGCATTAGCTTCCTGCGTCGTTTCCCATGTGGCCTGTACCGCGTTTCCGGCTGGTCGGGCATCGAAATAAAGCAAGGATACCGGTGTTGGCGTCTGCGTTACGGTACCACTCACTACGATGTTATCCAGCCGCAGCGTCCCGCCCTGCGAGATCAGTTTGCAGGCATAAATCCGGAAGGTGACAGAGCCGGACACATCCGCGTAGGCCAGCCCGATATTGGCATGCTGGTAACCATCCGTTACGGCAAAGGCACCAATATTGCCGGAAAAGCCATCCACGCTTGACCGTACATACACCTCCTGCGGACCTGCATTCGAACGATTGAAGAAGAAAGAAAGACCTGTAACGGTCATTTTCTCGCCGTTGAGCGGCTGAAGCGTTATCTGGACAAACTCGCTGTAGTTACAGGTAGATACTGACCAGTTCTGGATATTACCGGCCTGGCCCGACTGTCCGGGAGCATAGGGGGAAATGCCCGATAAATTAACGCCGGTTAACGCCGCGCCGCTGCCCTGAACATTCGGGCTGGACGATGATGCGCCGGTGTTTCCGTCGAACCCCCACGTAACCGTGAAGGGCGTCTGTGCCAACACCAGCGAGCCAAAAACAGATACTAATAAACTGACTATTAAACTAATAACCTGTTTCATAAACTACATGAATTGGAACTTTGCCAAGGTGTTAAAACTCCGGCAAAGTTCCAATTCATGTTAGTAAACGAACGTCCCGGCTTCGCTTTGGATCGTTACCTGCTTACCTTCAAATGCCTCAACATGGCCAATAATCTGCGCATCGATACCGAACGATTTCGCAATGTCGATCACCTGCTGTGCCTTTGCGTCGGAGAGATAAATTTCGAGGCGATGGCCCATATTGAAGACCTTATACATTTCCTGCCAGCTCGTCCCGCTTTCCTCCTGAATCAGGCGGAACAGCGGAGGTACCGGGAAGAGGTTATTTTTAACGACATGGACACCGTCCACAAAATGCAGGACTTTAGTCTGTGCCCCGCCGGAGCAGTGCACCATCCCGTGGATGTCCGTGTGTAATTCGCTTAAGAGTGCCTTCACAACCGGCGCATAAGTCCGCGTCGGGGATAAAATCAGCTGACCAACGTTGAGCCCTGTGTCAGCAATAGGGTCTGTCAGTCGTTTTGAACCGCTGTAAATCAGGCTGCGGTCAACCGCCGGATCAAAGCTTTCGGGATATTGACCGGCCAGGTAATGGGCCAGTACATCGTGCCGCGCCGAGGTAAGGCCGTTGCTGCCCATGCCACCATTGTAGGTGTTTTCGTAGGTTGCCTGCCCAAACGAAGCCAGCCCGACAATCACGTCGCCGGCCTGAATGCGGTCATTGCTGATCACGTCGCTGCGCTTCATGCGGGCAATGACCGTACTGTCGATAATCACCGTCCGGACCAGATCACCGACATCGGCCGTTTCGCCGCCGGTGCTGTAAATGTCAATACCGTGGCTCCGCAGCATCTCCAGCACCTCTTCGGTACCGTTGATAATTTCGGCAATCACCTCGCCCGGAATCAGATTTTTGTTCCGTCCGATAGTCGATGAGAGCAGCATCGGACCGGTGGCGCCGACACAGATCAAGTCATCGGTATTCATCACGACCGCATCCTGCGCAATGCCCCGCCAAACCGACAGATCGCCGGTTTCACGCCAGTACAGGTAAGCAAGCGATGATTTGGTGCCTGCCCCGTCGGCGTGCATGATGGTACAGTAATCGGGATCACCGGCCAGGGTATCCGGCACGATTTTGCAGAAAGCTTTCGGGAAAAGGCCCTTATCAAGCTTGGCTATGGCGTTATGAACGTCTTCTTTCTGAGAGGAAACACCCCGTTGGGCGTAGCGGTCAGTCATGATGAATTTGCAGTATTGACGGCGCAAAGATACCGTTTCTCCCGCTTACTTCACGCTAAATTCTACAGTCTTATGTTTGACAAGATGGCTGAGCTATACGTTTGGGCATTATTAAAATCCCCTGATCCTGTCAAAAAAACAGCCCTGTACCACTTTGATACAGGGCTGTTTTATGCATTTATTCATTACCGGAAAAGCTCAGGCTTTCTTGAGAAATTCGGTCCGCAACACCATCATTGTCCGCTCTACTCTGCCTTCTATTTCGGCTTCATCATCGGTCAGACGTATGTTTTTAACCATTGTACCGCGCTTCAGCACCGACGAGGAGCCACGCACCTTCAGATCTTTGATGAGGGTTACCGAATCCCCATCCTTCAACAAGTTACCGTTACTGTCTTTAACGTCCATAAAAAGAGGAATAATTTCGGCCGCAAAGATACAGCTTTATATTTTCATCAATGGATTAAAACTACTTCAGTACCTCAACCGTATCCAGTTCGGGGCCGCCACCGTGATTGGCCGAACCGGCAACGATATAAATTTTCTTCTTATACACCACCGCCTGTGTACCATGCCGCCCCTGCTTCATGCGCGGGCCGGCGGTCCAGGTATTGGTTTTGGGATCCAGTATTTCGGCTTCGTTGTGCGCGGCCAGCTGCGGACTTTCACCCCCAAGAATCCAGATCTTACCCTTATTCGTCACTGCTGTACTACCGGCCCGCTGCGTCGGAATGTTGGATTCGGCAGGCAGGGTCGTCCACTGACCGGTTTTAAAATCGTACATGTCCACTTCGCCAATTGTTGTCTCAAGCACCTGATTGGTCTTTGCCGACGATTTGCGGCCACCTGCCAGATACAACTTGTCACCAACCATAGCGGCACTGATATGATCCCGCACCCGCGGCGCATCCGGCAGCTGTTTCCAGGTGTTGGTTTTCGGATCGTATTCATCAAACCAGGCCACATGACCATCGTAATGCCCGTCTATAATGCCGCAGACGACGTAAATCTTATCTTTATACACCACAACACCCGCTGAGCCCCGGAGGCGTTCTTTCGGGATTTCAGGGCCTTTACGCCAGTTACCGGTTTTCGGGCTGTAGATATACATGTTCGGAATCGGCGTTTCGTGCGGGTACTTGCCCTCGAAGGCCGCAATCACATAGACCTCATCGTGGTAATTAATAGCCTGAAAATGGTTCATTTCTACCGGTGGCGTTGGCAGC
This sequence comes from uncultured Arsenicibacter sp., assembly GCF_945952095.1. GTDB lineage: Bacteria > Bacteroidota > Bacteroidia > Cytophagales > Spirosomataceae > Arsenicibacter. The sequence goes on from NZ_CAMFHL010000100.1 coordinate 21,627, forward strand.
TTCTTCCACATCAGCGTTTTCAGATTCAGCGCTTCCAATGGCTTCATGCCACGACCGCCAATCGCATACAGGCTGTCACCGACCAGGGCAGCGGCATTTTCGTGGCGTTTTTCACAGCTGTTTTGGGTCGTTACCGGCTCCCACGCCTGACCAAAAGCCAGAACGGGTGCCAGCAGCAGCGGCAGTATTAGTTTTTGCATACTATAGAGAAATTGGTTGTTAAGGGTTCAGTTATCAGCTCAGTCAGCATCGTACACAATACCGGTTTCCTGCCGGATGGCGTCCAGCAGGCTCATCAGGTTTACACTGTCATCCAGCGACCACATCGGGCTTTCGGCAAGGCCCTGCGCCAGGCACTCGCCAACGTGCTGAATTTCATATTCGTAACCGTGCGTCTCGCGGCTGAAATCAAAGCACTCCGGCTCCTCTCCGTCCAGTTCCAGCGACACGGCCATGCTTTCGTGGAACCGGCCATGTATCCGGATCATGCCTTTCTCGCCGTAAATCAGCCCGACACAGTCTGTTTTGGCCATGATCGTACTATCCAGCAGTGCCATTTTATCACCAGCATAAGTCAGCACCATACCGCACTGCTCATCGACACCCGTTGACCCTATGTTAGCCGCAGCTTTAATGGTTTCAGATTTACCCAGCAGTAAATACGACAGAAAGAGCGGATAAATACCAATGTCTAGCAACGATCCGCCGCCAAGCGCCTTATTGAACAAGCGGCCTTCCGGATCGAACGTGGCGCGGAAGCCGAAATCGGCTTTCAGCAGCTGCACCTCACCGATGGCGCCTTCGTCAATCAGCGCCTTCGCCTTCAGGATCGTGGGCATAAACCGGCTCCAGAGTGCTTCCATCAGAAAAACCTGACGACTACGGGCTAAGGCCACCATTTCACCTACCTGCCGGCCATTCATCGCAAATGGTTTCTCGCACAAAACCGCCTTGTTGCCACCCAGCAAC